>JAIRLK010000097.1 GCA_031259515.1 Treponema sp.
CTTTTCATCTCGATCCTCCTTGATACCGGTTTAACCGCTATCCTTAAATAGTACCGCAGAGCAAAAGCTCCGCTCAAAAACAGCGCTGCCGCTGGATTTGGCATAAACACCCAATTTCACCAACAGTATTTTCGTTTGACTGCCTGTTCGTGATGTTCACGGTTCCTTCTATTGATCATCCCTTAACCTGATCATCCCTTTACCGCGCCGATGGTAACTCCCGCGATGAAGTAACGCTGCAACCAGGGGTAAACAATCAGGATAGGAACCGTAGCAAACATCACCGCCGCAGCTTTCATGCCGTCGCTTGCCGCAGGAACCCCGCCGGCGATCCCCTCCTGGGAAGCGATCTCAATCAGAGAATGACATTTACCGCGAGGGATAGTGCCCTTGACGACCAGGTACCCCTTGGGCATTTTTTCTTTTTCGTCTATTGTTACCCTATCCGACATAACTTTGCTCCTTCGAAATAAATGCGTTAAGTTGTGAACATCATGAAACAGGCCTTGAACTTTGCGCCGCGTTCGTGGCAGGGGGAATCACGGGCGACAAACTCAAGGCCGTCAAATTACTATCTTACCGAAGTATTATCGCCGTAGAATTCCTTCCACCTGGCGGTGCGCCCGTTGATAATCGCCTGACCGCCGGAATTAAGGTAATCCCGGTAACCGGCATCCCACACGGAATCAAAACGGGCGACGGGGGCCGTGATGGACTGGGAAAACAGGGCGTCCCGTTTTTCCTTGAGTACCTGGCCCATGCCTTCTTCAGCGGCAATGTCGCCGACAATGGGGCGGCCCATAGTCCTGCGGGGTTCGGCAGAAGCGTAATATCCCGCCTCAATATAGCTCGAATCAACGCCGGTATAGGCAAGGGCCATGGATTTAATGGTGAGATCCGTTGTCGCCATTTTAATACCGTTGATGGCAAGGGTGTAGTCGACGTTGTTCGGAGAATTCTGTATCTTATCCCCCGATGCCACTATGGTCTGTACCGCGCCGTTGCTCATTTTCCGGTGGGTTACCCCTTCTTCACCAAACTGAAGGAACGTAAGGTTATCCTGCCTGGTAAGCCAGTCCAGATAGAGAAGGCTTGCGACAGGGTTCTTATTCGATGCCGGGAAGAACAGGTTCCGGTCAAATAAGACGTAGCCGTATTTCAGGGCCGCGCCGGCATCATTCTTGAAGGGAGTGACGGCGATATAGTTTGCGTCTTGGCCCGCCTGGGTCTTTATCATCGCAAGGATGCTGTCCTGGCCGTTACGCCAGGGATAATCCCAGTTGTGGATAAAGGCGCCGACATAGCCTGATTTCATCAGGTTATCCTCGGTGGTATCGCCTTCGCCGTACAGCGGGAAATCCTTCCAGGTAAGATTTTCGTTGTACCATTTGTTGAGTATCCTGGCCGCCGATTTCGCCACCGTTTCACCGGCCACGATGCTGGGACGCATGAAGTGATAGTCATCAAAACCGTAAATAAAGTAATCCCTGTCCGTAACGGCGCTGGGAATAAACGACAAAATCAGAGGCTCAGCACGCCAGCCTACGTCAAAACTGTGGGAGAAGGGGATCATCATGTTCGCGTCCGCCCCCAGCAAGGTACCGGCGTTATCCCGAAAAGCCGTGAGGGCTTTATAAAATTCATCCAAAGTGTTTGGAACAGGGATATTGAGTTTTTTAAGCCAGTCCTCACGGATAAAGATATTGGTACGGGTAGGATTGGACATTTTCCCCAATATTCCCCAGAGTGTTCCAGTGGTCGGGTCAAGATTGAAATTGATACATTCGTCCCCGGCCCAGTCCCAGAGGTTCGGGAAAAGATCTTTGTATCTGTTGACATAGGGGTTAAGATCCAGTACGCCGCCCATGTTTCCGTAGGCCAAAATGGTAGGGTAACTGTAGGTTACGCATACATCGGGAGCGGTTCCCCCCGCGAGCATATTATTAAGCTGGTCAACCTCTGTCCAGCGCGGTACCGGTATAAAGGTTACCTTTATGTTATGATCCCGCAGTATGTTTTCCTGAATCCATCTGGTATAAAAGTTGTCTTCAGGCTTCGATCTGCCGCCGTCAAGACCGCGATCGAATACTTCCACGGTGATCGACACGGTCTCCCTGAACCGGTAGCTAGTGCCGGACCTGACCAGGCCAAGTTGATTGAGTACCGTGTCGGTAATCGCCGTTTGTTCCACCGCCGATCCCGCCGATCCTGACGGCGGGGGAGTGGTACTTTGCTGTTGGCCTCTGCCGGCCGCGAAGAGGGCCGTACAAGCCAGGACAAAAACGAACGTGGACAGGAGAAATTTTTTCACGATTTCGCCTCCTAATGTATTTTTATTCCTTTACCGCGCCAAGGGTGGCGCCGGTAATGAAATACCTTTGAAGCCAGGGATACACGATCAGAATCGGTACCGTGGCGAACATCACCGAAGCGGCCCGCAGGGTTTCCCCCACGCCGGGAGTGGTAAACCCTTCCTGGGCAGCCGTCTCCATGCTGTTGGTGGTGTTGAGAATGTTGTAAAGCAAAAGCTGTATGGGAAAGAGATCCCGGTTCTTCACGTACATCAGGGCATCGGTAAAGCCGTTCCAGCGGCCCACCGCGTAAAACAGGGCCAGCGTCGCCAATACCGGGGTGGAGAGGGGCAGATAGATCCTCAGCAGTACCGTCAACGGCCCCGCGCCGTCTATCTCCGCCGATTCCCGCAGGCTCATGGGTATGCCAAAAAGAAAACTCCGCATAATAATTACGTTAAACACCGAAAGACAGTTCGGGATAATAAGTACCCACGCGGTATCAAGCATCTTGAGGGATTTCAGGAGCAGATAGGTCGGGATGGTACCCGCGCCGAAATACATCGTAATGATAACCATCGTGTTGAGTATCCGCCTTCCCTTCAACTGATCGTAAATTAAGGGATACGCGCAAAGGATTGTCATAGTGAGGGACAGCAGGGTACATCCCACCGTAAGGGTTGCCGTCCACCAGAGGGAACGGATATACCGGGCATCGTGCAGGATGGTGGTATAGGCATCCCAGTTAAGACCGACGGGGAGCAGCGTTACCTGATTCCGCATCAGCGCGTTGGCACTCGAAAGGGAACGTGCCGCCAGATTTACCATCGGCAACAGGCAGATGAGGACAAGCCCTACACACAGGATCGTAATAAATATATCACCCGCCGTAACCGGATTCGCCCCAGGCGATTTCCTCCTCCTCATCAGCCCCCTCCCTACCATATACCGCGCTCCCCGAACTTTTCAGCCGCCGCGTTCGCGCCCAGCACAAAGATAAGCCCCACCACCGATTGGAAAAGCCCCACCGCCGTTGCCAGGGACACCCGCATGGCCTTGATGCCGTAGTTGTACACAAATATGGAAAGTACGTTGGATACGTTGTTCACCAGATCGTTTTGCAGGGTATAGGGGCGGTCGAATTCGGAACCTACGATGCGGCCTAAGCTCATGATCAAAAGGATGATGATGGTAGGCCTCAAGCCCGGCAGGGTGATGTGCCAGATCCTGCGGAACCGGCCCGCACCGTCCACCGTGGCGGCCTCGTAAAGCTCGGGGTTGATGCTCGTGATGGCGGCCAGGTAGATGATCGTGTTCCAGCCCACGCTCTGCCATATCCCCAGAAAAATATAGGTGAAGATCCAGTGAACCGGTTCGTCAAGAAAGTGTATCGGCCCCATGCCCATCCGGCCCAAAACAATGTTCACCAAGCCCTGGGTTGGCGGGTTAGGCGCGAAAAGCCGCAGGGCAAGGCTGGAGATAATGATCCACGAGAGGAAGTGAGGCATATAGGCTACGGTCTGGGTGATCCGCTTGAAGATCCTGAAACGCAACTCGTTCAGGAGAATGGCCAGAATGACCGGGGCCGGGAAGCCGAGGAGTAAATCGAGGAAGTTTAGCATCACCGTATTCCGCAGGGCATAGAGAAAATCCCTGTTTTGGAAGGCCTTGATAAACCACTCAAAGCCGTGGTTGGCGGCCCAGGGAACCTCCCAAACGGGCTTCAAAAAGTTATTCTGCTTAAACGCTATCAGGATATTTACCATAGGCGCGTAACGGAAAACCAGGAAGAAAGCAATGGAGGGCAACAACAACAGGTATAGAATGCCATAGCGCCTGATGTAGTTCAAAAACTGCCGTTTCCCGGCGGGTAGAATTCTTGAAACCGGAATTGCCAATGGGCCAGTATTTCTCATAGCCCTTATTATCCGGATATTCTGGAAAAGGCGTTAGGATTATTTTTGCCACTTTTAGCACAAATTCGACAAAACAAATAAAAACGCTTGAACTTTCTAGCTTTCCGTCTTAACATGAATCATGGTTGATGCTTTGCAGTTGTTGACGGAGGTGGTACAAGCGTTTGGCGTACAAACATACATACATGGGGCTGGTCTGACCGATCTTGAAGACTATGATAGCAGTCTACGTTCCCGGCTTTTCCAACACTTCAATTTTGACAGGGTCCTCCAATTTTTTCATGACATGAAAAGGAGTGCCATATATTTATGTGAGGATATGTATGATTGCCGGTATTGCCTGTTCTTTTTACCCGAAGATTTGGAAAACTATTCCTGGTGCATTATTGGTCCTTGGCTGGAAAGCCCTCTGGAATATGCCGCCATTGACGCAATCATCCAGCGGGGAAAGGTACCCTCTCGTTTTAGGCCGGCGTTGGCGCAGTACCTCGAAAGGGTACCGCAGATACATAGTATACACAGTTGGGAAGCTATGCTTTGCGCCCATATCTCCTCAATTTATCGTTCATATGGGGATAAAACACCTATTAGTATTTTTCATTACCGGTCAACGCTTGATTTCCCTGTGGAAGCCTACAGCCCGGAAGCGGATGTAACTCTTACCATGAAAGTCATTGAGGAGCATTATCATCATGAAAACGCCTTGCTTAAAGCGATCAGCAAGGGAGATGCCGATGAGTCGTTCCGTTGTATGGCGAAGTTCGGTGGTTATCCCAGTAACGGATGGACAATAAATAAGGTGCGGGAAAGTAAAAATTATCTTTTCATCCTAGATACATTACTGCGGAAGGCGGTAGAAAATAGCCATGTCCATCCTGCTCACATTAACTCAGTTTCCGCCGGTTTTTTCCGTCGCATTGAACAAGCTGCCCATTACCAGGAATTGGTTCGTTTGGTCGAAGCAATGATCCGCCGGTATTGCGCTTTGGTGAAAAAATTCTCCCTTAAAGGTTATTCGCCGCTCATCAGGAACGTTATCAACACCGTAGACTTTAATTTACAGGATCCGCTTTCCCTTGCATTTTTGGCAAAAAAGTTTAATGTAAACCCCAGTAATCTTTCGGTACAATTCAGGCGGGAAAAAGGTATGTCTATCTCGGAATACATCAACAAAAAACGTATGGAAAAGGCAGAATTGCTGCTGAACAATTCCGGCTTGTACATCCAGGATATAGCGGAACAGTGCGGTTTTTTGGACACAAACTATTTTGCCCGGCTCTTTAAGCGGCATTTTGGTATTTCTCCAGGGGATTTCCGCAAAAAGAATTCGGTAGTGAATAACGTGTAATTTTTTCTGTCATATTAAATCTTCACCACATTGCAATCCCAAAGTCTATGAGTCCTTTCACGTTTCCATATAACCTTCTGTCTGTTTCCCTCAAGGGACATATATCAGGTTTACCCTAAGGAACCTCGAAATGTGTGAAATTACGCAAAATCCCACAGGCTCCAGGGATTTTTGTATTGAGGTGATAGATACTTTTGGAGGCGGTAATAAAAAGCCCCCGTGTGTCAAAACAGAGATTGGCCGCAATCTCAGGCGTTTTGACAATCCCCAGGATCTTTCCCTGGGGATTCAGCAGCCATATCCCGCCGGGACCGGTTACATAGAGGTTCCCCTGTATGTCAAGCCGTAACCCGTCGGGTCTTCCCTCACCGGCCTCCTCGTCAAGATGAATAAGCCGCTCCATGTTTCCCGACGCCAGGTCCAGCCGGTATACATCGGAGCCCCTGGTTTCAGTGATGTAGAGCGCCGTTTCATCCGGCGAAAGTGCAATGCCGTTGGGAAATTCCAGAGCCCGGGTAGGCTCAAACAGCAGCGTCTCGCCGGTCCTTTCATCATGCCTAAATACACTGCTGTGTCCAGTCTGGGGGCCTTCAATCTTCCGGGTCAGGGGATCGGAAAAATAAATACGCCCGGCGGAATCCACGATCACATCGTTACTGCCGTTGATGGGCATACCTCGGTAATTATCAATAACGACATTCCCTTCCATATCCATGATAGCCCGTTTATCACGGGCGCAGCGGAGGATGCGATCCTTGCTCCGGTCATAGGTCATGCCGATAGAAAAAAACGAATTGCCGTCAATAAGGGTGGACGCGCCGTCTTCGTAGCGGAATATCTTGTTCACCATGAAATCGGTAAAGTAATACCGGCCCCAGCAATAAACCGGACCTTCGGTAAAGGTAAAACCGGTATCCCACTGTTCCAGAGGTTCGGCAGCGTCAACTAGGGAGGTAACCGCCTCATCATAGGGTATCAGTTCCATGACGGCGGGCTCATGAAGGGCGGCTTTTCATCATAGAAAAGCGGCTGGGGAGGCGGGAATATCCGGTCAATTTCCGCGAGTACGTCATCGTTTAGGGTGATTTCAAGGCTGTGCAACAGTTCTTCTAAATCCGCAAGCGTAGCGGGACCGATAATGGGGCTTGTTACCCCGGGGTGGCGCATTTCCCACGCCAGGGTAACATTGGCCGGGCTTTCCCCCAGATCGCGGCAAAGCCTGGCGTATTCCAAAAGCCGGTTCCGATATTTTTGAATCAGGGGCGCGGACTGGGCTTCTATGGGCCGGTTTTTTCCCGGTTCAAGAAGGTCAACCGCAAGTACGCCGCGTTGCAGGGGACTGAACAGGGTAACGCCAATACCCTGGTCCATACAGGCGGGAAACGCCTCCAACTCCGCATTGCGGTAGATCATATCGTAGCGATGCTGTTCACAGATAAACCCCATAAAATGACGGTTCCGTGCGGCTTCCTGGGCTTTCATCAATTCCCAGCCGGCAAACTTGGAAGCTCCTGCATAATCAAGATGCCCGGATCGAATGAATCCTTCAAAGGCTTCCCATATTTCGTCCCACTGGACATTCCGGTCAACATGATGAAGGGAAATCATTTCGATATGATCGGTTTCCAGCCGTTCAAAGCAGCCCTCAATATGACGGCGCAGTTTCCACAGGGAATAATCATCGTTGGCGTTTCCAAGATCATCATAGTCGTTGTTGAACATGGCCCTGCCCACTTTCGTGGCCATAAACACCTTTTCCCTTCTGCCGCCGCCCTGCTTAAACCATTTACCGATGATTTGTTCCGAAGCGCCGGATTTTCCAGCGCCGTGGTTACCGTATACATTGGCGCAGTCAAAAAAATTGATCCCCGCTTCCAGGGCGGCGTCCATGATCTTGAATGCTTCCGCCTCGCCCGTACAGCCCCAGTTTCCGGAAAAATCAGCGCCATAGCCAAAATTACCCGTACCAAGGCAAAGGCGGCTGACTTTTACATTCGATCTGCCTAGTTTCCTGTATTCCATACGTAGTGCTCCAGGCCTGCGGGGATCTGACCCGCAAGGCCCCTGGGCCCCCAAGGTTTTATTTGCGCGTAAAGTCCACAGTCATCCGGTAGTCCTCCGCTTGACCGCCAAGTTTGGCGACGGCTTCATTGTAGCGGCGGTCAAGGTCTTCCAGAACCTGGATCGGGGTTTCGGAGTAGCCTTTGGAAAAGATCCTTTGAAGCGTCTCGCGGTAGGTTAAGCCTTCAACCTGGACGATGTTTTCGGGAGAGGCCGGAGCTATTGCCGGATTAGGCACACTGGCGAATTCCTTAAAACCTTTGGCCGCGGGTTCGTTTCGGGCCAGTTTAATCGCTTCCTGGCGGAAAGGAACATAGAGACCGGCCTCATAGAGTTCCGCCAGGTTCTCATCACTGTAGAAAAACTGGAAAACTTCCATTGCCTTTTCGGGATTTTTCTTTGCCGCCACCCCCAGTGTAAGAAGGTTGGAGGCGTCAACAAAATCACGATACTGGGGAGCGCCTGGTTCATTGGTCGGAGGATCGATGGGAACCCAATTACATTTCGCGGGGAACTGGGTGTTATACACACCGCAGTCAAAGCTGGCGCCGGGAATCATGGCTATATTTCCCTCGGCAAAGCGGGCCCGCATCATGTCAGCGTCAAGCCCCTCAAATCCGGGGAATACGCTGCCATCCATAACCATGCCGTAAACGGCTTCAACCGCGATTCTGTTTGCTGCAAACTGAAACTGAAGGGCTGCGTTGTTAAAACCGGTATGACCTGTATTAATGGCGTTGGGCATGGTTAAATATGAACGCATTACCCATGCGCTCTGAAGCCCCGTAACATACCCGTACTGCCCTTTTGCGGGATCGGTAAGCTGCTTGGCAACGGCCCGGACTTCGGCCCAGGTTTTGGGATATTTGTCGGGGGTAATACCGGCGGCGTCAAACATATCTTTGTTAATGATAAGCTTGAAGGTCGTCATGGAATACGGGAAAGAATACACCTTGCCATCAAAAACCTGGAGATTTTTCATAAGGTCTTCGGGCTTATATCTGGCGATCATTTCCTTTCCACCGGGCATGTCTTCAATAGCCATCAAATACCCGGCGGCCTGGAACCGCTGTATGTCTTCCCCGGTGGAGCGGAATATCTCCGGCGCGTTGCCCGACATAGTGGCGTTGCGGATCAGCTCGTGATAATTGGCGCCGTAAATGGTATACTCGATCTTAATGCCCTTTTCCTTTCCAATACCCTCATTGAAACGGGCGACCTGCCGCTCACGCACCACCTTGTCGCTCGCGTTGTCTGTCCAGATGCGGATAGTTGTAACGCCTGAAGCGTCGTTGCTGCCGGCGGCGAATAGCGGAGTAATCGCGGAAACAAATACCCAGCCAACCAGGATCACAAAAAGTTTGTTCTTCATCTTTCCTTCTCCTCAAAAATTAATTTTATTACGTTTTTTCGTAATAATTTCAGCCTTTAACCGAACCGCTTGTTAACCCTTCGATAAAATAGCGGTTAAAACAGAGATAAATCACGATCATGGGGATGATCGAAAGGGCAGTACCCGCAAGCATCAAATTCCAGGAAGAAGCCGCTTCGCCAGAGCTTTTAAGATTAACAACGCCGACGATCAGGGGCATACGTTTGGGATTGGACATCGTAAAAACCATGGGGAGCAGATAATCATTCCAGGAACTCCTAAAAGACAGAATCCCAATCGTAGCCGCCACCGGCGTACAAAGCGGCGCGATTATATGCCGGAATATTTGAAAAAATGAACAGCCGTCTATCTTTGACGCCTCGTCAATTTCCTTGGGGATTGTTTCAATATAGCTGCGGGATATAAACAGGTTTGTCGCGTTCATGGCAAAAATATGAATCAGTATTACCCCCCACAAGGACTGGTTTAAGCGTATTATCCGCATGATCATCATAAGCGGGTAAAGGGTAAGGCTTCCCAGGGATACAAACATTGAACTTAAAACCATGTAGTAGAAAAACTGCTTGCCTGGAAAATATCCCCGGGCAAAAACATACCCCGCGACGATGCTGGTAATAATGACGCCGGCAACGCTGAAAATGGATATAAACAGGCTGTTAATGGTATACTGCTGAAAATTCGCCAGCTTCCAGGCATGGACATAGTTTTCAAACACAAACCGTTCCGGAATCAGTTTACTGCCGGATGTCAAAATTTCACTTGAACTCTTAAAGGAACCCATAAAAGTATAAAAGATAGGAAAGATAGTAAAACATAAAACGATAAACAGGATAAGA
>JAIRLK010000122.1 GCA_031259515.1 Treponema sp.
TCAAAGAGCGGCTGTATTTCCTGGCTAACCTTATTGTGGATACGGATATACCCCGAAATTCCCGGCAGATTTTCTTTGATGAGTATATTGCCAAGGGCGGGAATGGTTCCTTTGTTAAACACTGGTATAACGAGGAAAAAGAACGTGAGTCTAAAAAGGGCGGATAAACGGCGGGGAACGGTGAAAGCACGGAGAACGCGGTAACCCTGCCGGTTAATGTCCGGTTAAACCGCCGCCAAGGTGGATGCGGACCTGCGGTCCGACGGCGCGTGGACCCTGGAAGGGCTTGATCTCATGGTGCATCCAAAAACACAGGAAGTAGCCGGCGCCCACGGCTTGTATGAGGATGTTCAGTTCCTGCAAGACATCGGGGGGAACGCCCCACACGCCTGCGGTGGTTCATGCAACGTCCTGCCTGCCGCAGACCATTGCTACCATGCCTTCCCATCTTGCCGGGAGCCGGTCTGTTCGGTGAGTCATGATGTATGCCGCCTTTTGAGATGAACATGCGGCGTTTTTGTCCCAAAAGGCCGTATTGCCTCCAGATTTTGGCGTGAAGCCGTTAGACAACGGGTCAATGTCTTAAGATGTGGGGACAAAAAAATTTGCTTAGGATATTTTTATTCTTTTATTTACCGTACATCTCATTTTTTTATACTTTTACCTCTAATTCAAAATCAATGGCGCATAACGCTCTATATGGATTTTAGGGGTGAATTTAGGGCCGTTTTTCCCCGTTTCGGGGTAAATGTACCATTGCTGTCCCTTTGCTCCGGGGTCTTGACTGCGCCGTGTAGTTTATCGTTGCCGGCCTATAATTATCGAACAAGCCGCCTGTGCAAGGGATAGCTACGGAAATCCATTTGGCACAGCCAAAAGATTGGAGCGGATAGCCCGGATTGCGGTGCTTCGCGTTGCAAATGCGTTCAAATTCTTCAGATTCATAAAAATGGTGTTTCTAAATGTAAAATTGCTGTAAATTGCTGGAGTGCGATTGCATTTGGTTTTATTTTATGATAAAATCCTCTGAAACCGAAAAATGAATAAGTCAATCCAAGGAGGAACGTATGAAGATGTATCGGTTTGTATTGTTTTCGTTTGTTTTAGTTCTTTTGAGCTGGGGAAGCCCGACTGCTTTGTTCGCGGCGGCTCAAAAGGAAACCACGGCTGCGCCGGCGGCGGCGCAATCAGCGGCGCAGGAAGCGCCGGTTACCATTCTGGTTGCGGCGGCGGCAAGTCTTGAGTATTCCTTTGTCCGGGATCTGATCCCCCGCTTTCAGGCTAAGTACCCCTGGATCACCGTGGAAGGGATTTACGACAGTTCCGGACGGCTCCAGACCCAGATAGAGGCGGGGCTTGAGGCGGATGTGTTTATGTCGGCGGCGGTCCGGCAGATGAACGAGTTGACCGCCAAAAGCCTCGTAGCCGCGGATTCGGTACGGCCCCTTTTGGAGAACAAGATTGTCCTTATCAAGACCGCCGGTATCAATACCCCGGTAACCGGTTTTGAGACGGTTCTTCAAGCGCCGATCATCGCCCTGGGGGATCCCGCCAGCGTTCCCGCGGGCCAGTACGCCCGTGAAGCCTTTACCAGTCTGGGAATATGGGATGCCGTTTCCGCCCAGGCCAGCTTTGGGACCAACGTTACTGAGGTTCTGAACTGGGTAGGAGAAGGGAGCGCCGAAATCGGGGTGGTCTACGCTACCGACGCCGCGACTACGGACCGGGTCCAGGTTATCGCCGAAGCCCCGGCGGGAAGCCTTGCCCAAAAGGTGATCTACCCGGTGGGGCGGACCGCCGGGTCGGCCCATACGAAAGAGGCGGAACTCTTCATCGAATTCCTCGCTTCCGAAGAAGGGCTTGGGGTCTTCAAAGCCTACGGTTTCTCTCCCAATAACTAGCGGCGATACACGGGAAGCACGGTGAACCTCTCGCCTATCCTTATCTCCATGCGGACCGCTTCGGCGGCCATCGTGATAACCTTCTTCCTGGGGGTTTTTGCGGCAAAATTCGCCGCCGGAATCCGGCGCAAGGCATGGAAGATGATCCTTGACGGCATCCTCACCTTGCCGCTGGTGCTGCCCCCGACGGTGGCGGGTTTCTTTCTCTTATATATTTTCGGGGTGCGGGGGCCGGTGGGTTCTTTTTTTCTTCATTTCTTCAGTGTCCGTATCGCCTTCTCCTGGGAGGCTACGGTTCTGGCCGCCGTTGCCGTGTCCTTCCCCCTGATGTACCGTTCCGCCCGGGGCGCTCTGGAACAGGTGGACCCCAACATCATCTACGCCGCCCGGACCCTGGGCATGTCTGAGTGGAGTATCTTCCGCACGGTAACCCTTCCTACGGCTTTGCCCGGCGTCGCTTCAGGCGGCGTCCTCGCCTTTGCCCGGGGTCTTGGCGAATTCGGCGCTACCGCCATGATAGCCGGCAACATAGCCGGTAAGACCCGTACCCTGCCCCTGGCGATCTACTCCGCGGTGGCCGGGGGGGACATGGATGCCGCCTATGGGTATGTACTCATCATCGTGATCTTCTCTTTTGTCGTGGTGGCCCTTATGAACTTCTTTACCGTCCAGGATTCATATTCCCGGAACAAACGGGGCGGGTATGAGCCTTAACGTTTCCATACGGAAACGGCTTTCCCGGGAGTTCCGTCTTGAAACGGAATTTGAAACCGGACAGGCCCCGCTGCGGATTCAACCCGGCGGGAGTGTTCCCGCCTCTGTCCCAGGCTGCCTGGGCATATTGGGCGCTTCGGGATCGGGGAAAAGCATGACCCTCAAATGCATAGCCGGCATAGAGACCCCTGATGAAGGGCATATTTCCGTGAACGGACGGGTCCTCTTCGATTCGGCAAAGAAGATAAACCTGAGACCCCAGGAACGGCAGGTAGGCTACTTGTTTCAGAATTACGCGCTTTTCCCCCGCATGACCGTGATGGAAAACATCACGGCGGGGCTTCCCTTTTCCAGGGCGGCCCGCCGGGATAAAGCCGCGTTATGGATAGACCGTTTCGGTCTTACGGGCCTTGAGCGCCGCTGTCCCTCCCAGCTTTCAGGCGGGCAGCAGCAGCGGACCGCCCTGGCCAGGATGCTGATCCGGGACCCGGCAGTAATATTGCTGGACGAACCTTTCTCCGCCCTGGATACCAACCTCAGGGAACAGATGCAGTTATGGTTTCGGGAACTCCTCAAGTCCAGAGAAGATGTCGTCATGGTTACCCACAGCCGGGATGAAGCGTACAAACTCTGCGCCGAAGTCCTCGTGATGGATGGCGGACGTGTCCTGGGAAAAGGGGGGACGCGGGAACTTTTCACCAATCCGGGCCTGGTGAGCATAGCGCTGCTTACGGGATGCAAAAACATTTCACCGGCCAAACAAACCGGCGAAAAGGAAATCTACGCCCTGGACTGGGGCCTCCCCCTGCTCCTGACCGCGCCCGTCCCTGCCGGTATCACCCATGTAGGCATACGCGCCCATGACCTTGCGCCGGTATGGACGGACGACGCCCCGGGCCTACTCCCCGGACGCCGAAACCAGATACGCATCAGGGTAACCCGCTGTTCGGAGGAGCCTTTCGAAGAGGCGGTTCTTTTTACCAATGCGGACGCCCAAACACAGGAAGGGCACGGTGAGCTCTGGTGGAAGTTCAGTAAGTACATAGGGTATACCATTCCCGAACGGCTTTACCTGCCGCCGGGCTCATTGCTTCCATTGCGGCAGGGCTAAAACATATAAGGAACTGTTCATAACAGCGGCTCCTAACAATCTTGACAGCCGGCATCATTGCCGGGGGAAGTTTCCCCTCGCTCCGGCCCTCTTTTCTTACCGCCGCTCTAATTTCGCGGTCAGCGTGATATCCTGGCGGTAATTACCAAAGTGTTCCCCAAAAAGGTTAATCCCTCCGGGATACTCGCTGTCTTCTTTTACCCCGATCTTGAAAGAGATATACTCGCCTTCGGTAAGGCGGAGATCTTCCAGGGTTAAATCCGAGGACTTTCTTCCGTCGGCGAAACAGCCCTGGGAGGAAATTTCCAGGCGGTGGAGTTCCCC
Organism: Treponema sp.; assembly: GCA_031259515.1. Taxonomy (GTDB): domain Bacteria; phylum Spirochaetota; class Spirochaetia; order Treponematales; family Breznakiellaceae; genus JAIRLK01. Next base: position 4,051 of record JAIRLK010000122.1, read on the forward strand.
GTATTGGGTGGACGTGTCCGGCCACCAATCGGGGTTGTATATGCCCCGCTTGCCGCCGAAATCTCCGGCGCTGTGGAAGGTGAACGCCTCCTCGTGGTTTATCCAGATCGTAATATCGCTGGGCCAGTCATTCTGATAACCGGGAGCCTCGGAACAAGCTTCAAAAGAAAAAGACAGCTCCAGGACCTTTTCGGATTTCATAAAATGATTGGAAAACCGGTACTCCAGAAATCCAGTGGTAAACCAGATAAGCTGGGCATGGATGCGGTTCGGATTATAAAAGGCGTTTTCCGCGTCCTCAATCCCGATAAAAGCCCGCCTCCCCGCGATCCCGCAGGGCTTGGTTACGGAACAGTCAAAATAATTACCCAGGGGCATATTGTACTCCACCTCTCTGGCAGGTCTGGAGCTTTTTTCCCGATGAACCAGGTTGAGGTACACATCCTCCGCTAAAATGGCGCATATTTTTTGAGCGCCCCGGAGCCCCGGCTTTTCCTGGGTAAAGATGAGTCCCGCCTTTTCCAGTACCCGGACATGGAGAGCCGCCGATGAGAGGGGAAGCTGAAATTGCCCGGCGAGTTCGCTGATATTCAGCCCGGATCTTTCCACCAGGGCGTACAGCATCTTAAGCCGTACCGGCGAGGCAAGGGCCCTCAATACCATTGCTGATTTTTCAGGCTGATACAAATCCAGGTTGATACGGTTTTTCATCCGCCGCGATTATCAGGTCATCAGGGAACCTGCGGGACTTTGCGTAATTTCACGCATTTCAAAGCTCCCTCTATCGGGTAAGCCGGCCCCCTAACCGTTGATTTATCTCCTTCAAAATATCCGGATTCACTTTGAAATTCCTGTCCATATCCATAAGGCCGTTTATCTCCTGCTGGACATCGGTAAGCTGAGTATAACAGTACCCGCATATCCGGTCAATCTTCTTGATGGCTGTGGTAATGGCGTCGAAACGTTTGATAAATTCTTCTTTGGTGCTTACCTTATTCCCGTAACCCCAGCCCGGGTCGCCGGTAAAGGCAATGCCCCCAAATTCGCTGATGATAAGCGGCTGCCCCCGGTACCCGTAGTCTTGGGCAAAGGCCGATTTATACCGGTTGTGGTATATCACGTTATCGAGGATGGCATCTAGGGAGCCGGAGTACCGCTCAAAAAAATCTTCCCCTCTTTCTTCATAATCGTGAAGGGTGATGATGTCCGAAACCGTATGCTCCCACCCGTCGTTGGTAATTACCGGACGGAAGGGATCATAGGACTTGGTCAGGTAGTATATCGCTTCGGTAAAACACTGCTGGGCGCGGCTGGTCTTTATCGCCGGAACCCCCCAGGATTCGTTAAAGGGGACCCAAGTAATTATCGAAGGATGATTGTAGTTTTGCTGAACAATCTCCATCCATTCCCGGGTAACATTGCTTACCGCCCGGTCGCGGTATTCGTAGGCGGCGGCCATCTCGCTCCAAACCAAAAGGCCCTTCACATCCGCCCAGTAGAGGAACCGCTCGTCTTCGATTTTCTGGTGTTTTCTGACCCCGTTGTATCCAGCGGCCAGGACCTTATCAATGTCGGTGATAAGGGCTTCTTCGTCCGGCGGGGTAAGGCGGCTCGCTTTCCAATACCCCTGATCCAGGATAAGCCGCTGGTACAGGGGAACGCCGTTCAGGAGTATGTTGGAGCCGTCTATCCGGACTTCCCTCATACCGAAATAGGACAGAACCTCATCCAGGGTAGTTTCGTCTTGAAAGAGGCGGAAACTGATGTCGTAGAGTTGGGGGTTGTCCGGCTCCCATCTGAAGAAGCCCCACTCGGTGATGCCGGTATTAACCAGATCTGCCGTCAGTTCCAGGTGTTTTTTGGTTACCGGGATAACCATGCTGGTAACCGGGGTTCCCTTAAAACTGATGGCCGCTTCCAATAGCGGCGGGGCGGGGCTTTTTTCCGGGCCTTCCGGGATGGAATAGCCGGTCCGGACATCCGCCTCAATTTTCAGTTTGCCTTCGGAAAAAAGCGGGGTCATCTTAACAGAAGCGATATGTTCAGGCGGAACATATTCCAGCCAGACGGTTTTCCAAATCCCGGTGGTTTGAATATACCAGCAGCCGAAACTTTCATCCTTCCAGCGCTGTTTGCCCCTGGGCTGATCGGTGTCAAAGGAATCCTCCACCCGCAGGGTAATATCGTTTTCTCCATCCCTGACAAGACGGGTAATGTCGAAGGAAAACCGGGCATAGGCCCCGTCGTGGGCGCCGGCAAAATCGCCGTTGACCCAGAGTTCCGTGCGGTAATCGCTTCCCTCAAAATGGAGGACAACCCGCTTATCCGTAGGGGTATGCGTTTCAACCGGGAGCTTCCGGTGGTACCAAACCACCTCGCGCCTGTCCGGATCCCCTATACCGCTTTGGGGGGCTTCATAGGTAAAGGGGACCAGAATCCGGCGAGCATCGGGAAAGGAACGGAACCATTCCCCCGCTATCCCTTCGTTCCGGTCATCAAACACAAAGTCCCAGGGGCCGTTAAGGTTTATCCAGGAATTCGGCTCCCGGACAAACTGCGGGCGGGGATAACCATGCTGGTAGCTTTTCATGCGGTTACCTCTTGAATTGTAAATCCCATATTTACTCCATAAATATTGTATCTATATCAGCATACTACAAAATTTTTATAGGGTGATCAAGCAAAATTTTGTTGACAAGCCCCATCTCTTATGATAATCTCCAAATAACATGCAAATAAGGTACATAATATTTGCAGTAATTCGGCGGGAGTTTTATGAGATTGAACTGGTTTTATGCATTTTCTATTGATTTTTGGGTAATGTTCTGTAATTATTGGAACAAGCATACCCTCCCAAAAAACCAGACATTTAT
>JAIRLK010000281.1 GCA_031259515.1 Treponema sp.
GCGCGATGGTGATGATGCCGCCGGCAAGAACGCCATCCATTTCCGTAGCGGTTTCCTCAAGACCGCTTATTATGGCACGGGCGGTGATTTCCCCCAGTCCGTAGACGCCCGCCAGGTCATCCTCCGAAACGGAACGGAGCTTTTCCAAGGTATTAAACCCCGCAGCGGCCACCTTCTCCATAATGGTTTCCCCTACCCCTTCAAAATCGAAGCCCGCCACGAAAGCGGCCAGGGAAAGCCGACGGGGCGTTCTGATGTGGCGCATTACCTTGGCGGCGGAAAGCTCCCCCATCCTGTCGTACTCGGCCAGTTCCTCTTCGGTAAGGGTGTAGAGGTCCGGAATACGGCGGACCCGCTCCCGGTCGAAAAGCTGACGTATAAGCTTTTCCCCCAGTTCCCGAATGTCCAGGACGGAAACCCACTTTTCGATACGGTGCAGAAGCCGCTTGGGACACTCCGCGTTGGGGCAGAAGAGCCGGGTTCCTTCGTTCTTTAGTTCCGTGCCGCAGGTTCCGCAGATTTGGGGGAATTCAATGTCCCGCAACTCTTCCGGGTTTAACGGGGGGCGTGACACGCCGCCTTCGGCATCCGGCGGAAGGCCCTGCCCCGCTCCCAGTTCGGGAGGGGCCAGGCCCTCGATCTTGGGGATGATTTCCCCCCGCTTTACCACCAGAACCGGAGAGCCTATTTTAAGACGCAGGGCCTGGATCATGTCGGGGTTGTTGAGGTTGGCCCGCTGAACCGTGGTTCCCGCCAGGCGAACCGGGTCCACGATGCCTATGGGGGTGTAGGTGGCCCCCGACTCGCTCCACTCCACATCCCTGAGTATGCTTACCGCCACTTCCAGATCGAACTTGAAGGCTATCTGCCGTTCAGGCCGGGCCCGTCTAAGGTCGGCCATGTCGGTAACCTTGTCCTTAACAACCAGGCCGTCTATATCCATAGCAAGAGATTTCCGCTTATCCGCCACAAGGGCGCGGTAGTCTATCACCTGGCCGGCGGTTTCAAATTCTCTGGTTTCGGCAACCGAAAAGCCCCGGTCTTTAAGCCAATGGATCTTCTCCATTTCGTTTTTGAAGAAGCCGTCATCCCCAAAGGCGGAAGCATCGTAAACGATAAGCGTAAGGTCCTCGCAGCCCTGCCCGTCTTTTCTGCGCATCAGTCCGTTGGCGGCGTTCCGGCAGTTGGCCTTATCCCGGTATTTTTCCTGCCAAATCCCGTGGGTCATCACCACTTCCCCGCGTATGCCGCCGGAAAAGGGGATATCCAGTTCCGCAAGGACCCCGGCCATGCGACGGGCATTCCGGGTAATGTCGTCTCCTATGGTTCCGTCGCCCCGGGTAAGGGCCCTTTTCAGGATGCCTTGTTCGTATTGCAGTTCCAGGCTTGCTCCGTCCAGTTTGTATTGTACCACATACGGCGGAGGTACCTTGTCGGCCCAGGAACGGAATTCTTCAGGATTGGCAGCCTTCTCCTGACTCCCCATGGGGATAAGATGGTTTGCCTTGGGAAAACCATCCAGGGCGTCGGCGCCTACCCGTTCAAGGACAGGACTTGAAGGGGCCAGTTCCTTGAGTTCATCCCACAAAAGATCGAATTCGCCGTCGGAAATTTCGGCATCCCCGTTGTAATAGGAGTCCTGATAAGAAGTGATTAGCCGTTCCAGGGCGGCGATTCGTTCTTCCCTGCTTTTAGAACGGCGGGGCGCTGTTTTTTTCTGAGCCATGATTTTCCTCAAAATATAATTCCCGGACCTCGTGATTTTTGGCAAGTCCCTTCCGCTCAAATTCGGTTTTTGGACGCCATGACTGGGGAGGGGCAAAGCCGCCGCAGGTGTTTCTGAGTCCCGGCGTGGCGGCAAGCTCCCGCAGGGCCCATTCCGCGTAATCCACCCAATCGGTAACCATGTAGAGATAACCTCCGGCAGCCAGCTTCCGCGCCAGGAGGTCCGTAAACGGCCGGGTAATGAGCCGCCGTTTGTGGTGCCGTTTTTTAGGCCACGGGTCGGGAAAAAAGATATGCACCGCCGAAAGCGAACAATCCGGCACGAGTTTTTCCAGCACTTCCACCGCATCATGTTCGATGATTCTGATATTTTGGAGACCCCGCTGTTCGATTTCCCAAAGAAGCCGCCCTATGCCGGGCCGGTGTACCTCCAGGCTCAGGTAATTTTTATCCGGGTTTGCGGCGGCTATTTCCGCGGCGGCCCGGCCCATCCCGAATCCAATTTCGGCGGTAACAGGCTTATCGCTGCCAAAGACGGTAAGAAAATCCAGGGGAGCGGGGACATCCGGAAAGGGGATTCCGAAGCGGGGAAACAAGGTGTCGTAAGAACGTTTCTGGGCGGCGCTCATGCGTCCGGCCCGGAGAACATAGGTTTTGATGGTCCTGTTCATACGTTTAAGGCAGGGGAACGATATTTGTAAGCGCTGAAACCATATATTCCGGGTCTTCGGCCCAAAGCGCAAGGGCCTTGACATCCTGGGGAAGCTTCAGATCCGCAAGCTCACCGTCCAGAATCTGAAGGGGCAGTGTGTTCACATATTCTCCCTGCTTATTGTAACAGATAAAGGAATGTTCAGGATACCCCGATTCCACCAAATATCTGCCGTTTTCCAGCGTTAAAAACGGAAAAGGATACCGGGGATCCTCAGGGGCGTCAAAGGCAAAAAGCCGCTCGGATTGCTCGCCCCCCTTATCCACCAGAACTGCCCGGAACTGTCCCCGGGGCAGGGATTCGTCGTCCAGCATGGCGATATTGTGGGAACCAACCCAGGTTTTACCGCTTACCTCGTAGGAGACCCAGTCTTCGGTAGTCAGTTTCCAAGAAAGCCCTTCCCGGTCATGGTACAGGCGGACTTCGGCGATATCTTCAAATCCGTCATCGTCTTCCGGCAGGATAAAAAACGAAAACCGCTCCTCCGGCTTGCCTTCGCTCTGGTAATAGACCATACTCATGGTCCCGTAAGCGATCTTTGGCTCTGTCCGGGAACAGGCTGCCAGGAGCGCGGCGCAGAATAGAGCAAGTAATCCTTTCTTTATCATGATTCTTTTACTATATATGAATATGAAGTTTCTGTCATGGATACGAAAACCATCAGATGCGCTAAAAAAAGGCAAATTTTCAATAATGTAACCTGGGGAGTACGTGATGCCTCAAAAGTAAAAACCTAGCCAAAACCATACTGGTTCCACTGAAGTGTGGAGCACATGAGGTTAGGGATGAAAGCCAGACGGGAGCTATTTGAGGCGCATTACCGGCGCTGTCAGCAGGTGGGGAAGAAAGACAAGGGGAAGAAGCAGACGGTCTGGATTGAGGGGGAAACGGTTGAGTTGGAAACCCGGCTTTCCCGG
>JAIRLK010000290.1 GCA_031259515.1 Treponema sp.
ACCAAGGGGATTAAGGCAGGGGCGCAATTCCCGCCAAACAATAGCCGTATCCCGCATGGCAAGGCATGCAATCTCCCGGCCCCTGCCTTCCCCTTGAACCCCACAACCATCCCCGCATGGTTCTTCCCCACAAACCATCGTACCCCCTTCGGGGGAACGGCGGCGGCCTCCGCAATATGTTGCATTAACTGTGCCGTGGCCGCATTTTCCCGCTCCCTCAGCCGCATCTATCCGCCGGTACTGCAATTCCGGGCGCACCCTTCCAGGGTCGGCCTCCGGCTCCGCACCGGGGCAAGCCCCGTACTCCGCCTGCGGCCTCCCCAAGCCAGTAAACAGGCGGCGGAGCGTACCGCCCCACCGCCCGCCCTCCATTTCCGCATATCCCCTGCATACCGTTACATCTACCCGCACGGTAAAACACCGTGGGGAACTCTGCGTAGTAAGCCCGCCCAGGGCCGCGCAACCTTCACGCCTATCGTACTTCGGTGGCGGCATGGCGACGGCATTCATTGTCCCTCCCCCTCGCCGCCGGGCTTCCCCCTCTTGAAATCAAAAGGAGGGGTTTACTCCCGCCGTTCCGCTTCGCTTCACTCTGGTCGTAAACCCGTCCTTTAACGGCTCAAAGGGGGAGGGGCAGCCCCCGGCCGTAGCCGGGGGCCGAGAGGTAGAAAAAAACGCAAACGTCCATGTTTGCGTTTTTTTCCCTGTAGGTCGGCTTCCTGCCTCCCCCGCCTCCACACCGCCACAGCGGGGCGTACTACGCCCACCCGGATTTTCAGCTTTCCATGAAGCCCTGCGTTGTTTGCCCCACGGCTGACGTGAACTGAAACCCCACCGCTGATAAAGGCCTTCTCCCCACCTTCGCAAACTGTTACCTTTAGCGACAAAACGCCATCCCTTCGGGCAGGCAGCCTGAATCTCCCGTACCACTCATGTGGACGGCCTTCATCTCCCAGAAGGCTTCGTCGCTTTCTCCATAAAACCAGCTACCCCTTCGGGGAAGCTGTCCGATACCCCAAACCCGGCCCCCTTCGGAGGCCACGCGAATCTCTCCACTGTTTTTAGTGTCAGTTCGTGTATCAAATAGTAAAATTCCCGAAAGCCCCTATAGAGCCGTTCTTTATTATATCCTTTTACTATTTTTATTCTTTATGCTTCACAAAAAGAAATAAAATACACTAATAAAATATAAGAAAAGAATTGGAAGTCTGTCAAAAACTTATTGACTGTGCGCTCAAGCGCGCGTTTTTTTGACAGCCTCTTGGTAAAAAATGATATGTTTACAAACACCATGCCCTTCAATCAACAGCCCAAGAGCCCGCTTCGCGGGAGAGGCAAGCGGTCCTGGTATGTACCCTTCGCAACGAATCAAAATTTTTTCAAGCTGAGGGGGGAGCGCGCCCACTGTCAACAAGTTAAGGGCAACCCTCTCTCAACAGTTTGATTTGTGGTTGTGATGGAAATGCGGCTTTTTCAAGTTTTCTTTCCTTGCCACTTCGCGGTTCGGACGTACCGGGACTATCCGCCGCCGTATCTCCGATACCAACTCCTGATATAAGTATTTCCGGGCAAGGCTGTCATCCGTTATCAGTATCCCGATAAGCCGATCCTTCAACACTCCCACCGCGTGGTTCACATTGGCGCGATATTCGTACCGTCTTTTTTTCTTTGCCGTTCCCTTCGGCATCGTTTCATTCGCTTCCCTCAGGCTGCTGGACAGCATATTCGATACCGTCATCATCGCGTAAAAATCCTGCCTGATATTGTCCACCAGCCGCCCGCTGAAGTTCTCTAGTTCAAACTTCTGTTTCAACTGGTTGTATTTCGTTTCTATAGGCCATCGCTTGTAATACAATTCCGGAAACGCGGCCGCCTCCAGTTCCCCTTCCTCCAGATTCGTTATCATCGCTTCCCGCTCCCCGCCGACAAGCCGAAACACTATCACCCGTGCCTGGATCCCTTCCGAAATCCTTATAACCTTACTGCCGCTTCTCATGCGGTCTATGCGGGGATTGAACCTCCGCTGTACCCGCATGACATACTTTATTTCCTTATCCTGCAAGTACTTAATGAAATCTTTGGACGGATACCCGTGGTCGCATATGACTATTACCTGCCGTTTCCCACCGTTCAGCCCCATGCCGCCAAGCGCCTCCAGGTGTGCTTTCGCCAGGCTTCGCTCGTCCACCGTTAACGGCTCAATCCTCGCGTCCACGATAATGTCGTTTGCTATGTCGTACAGCAATGACGCACGGGCTGTCGCGGCCTGTAATTCATGCCCCGCCGCCCCATAATACTCCCGCAACGCCGCATCACGCGGCAGGGCAATATGGCTTGAGTCTATCGCCAGCAAAAGGTAGCCCCGCCACTCCTTTATCGTCTCGTTATAGCTCCCTTGAACGCTTGCCTGGAATAATTCCCGGAAGGCTTCCCATTTTACTTTTTGCCGTGCCAAGCTGAATGCCTGCTGTCTCATGTGTATCGCTTCTTTTATTTTGGGGAAGAATCGTTCGAGTGCGTTTTGAGAACTTTCCTTCACCAGGCTGAGCGTAAACCACATCAGCTTTTTGAACGGCATTTTACGATTCCGGCTGAAATCCTGTTTCCGTTTCTTTGAACGGCTTTCATAGTCCGCTTTTTCCAACAGATTTCGAATGGTTTCAATACAAGTTTTTTCCCCATGATACCCTCCCATTTCCGGTTTACCACAGCTTCGGGAGGGTGTCTATCCCTTAACTTGTTGACAGTGGGAGCGCGCCTCCCCTTATCTTGCCAGTTTTTGACAGTTTCCGTAAATATTTATGTTGAGTTGAAAAAAGCAAAAAGAAAAATGACCATACAAGACCAGCGCATATCAGCGAGAACAAACGCAGGTGAGTAAAAAAGTAATAGCATGCTTTGTTGACCAACCAAAAGGAAAGGGGCGCGGGGAAACCGCAGCCCCCATCACTGCATACGATGTTTTAATCATAATATCCAGCCAATAACGCCCGTCACTCAGCCGTTTCTGCTTAAGGCCAAGTTCTTTTAGCCGTAATCCGAAAAACCGCTCACTACAGGCGTGTTCATTATTATCCTCACACCATTCCTGATAACACTTAAACAACTCCCGCGCCCGTATCTGTACTCCCGGTTTCTGGTCACACCGGTCTTTGATAAAGTTCCCGATAATGTCCATCTCATTCCGGTATTCATCGGTTGCGTCAATCACCTCCGGGGGCAGCGTCAACCGTTCAGTTTTCCAGCGCCTTGCCCCTGTAATAAGCCAATTCAGAATCCCAGCTGATTCCCCCAGCAGTTTTTCAGACAGATGCAAATCCCGGTTTTCTTCCGCAATCGTTGTGGTAAACGGGATAATCCTGATACGCCGCCATATCCCGTGATCGGTCCCGCTAATCGTCGGCTTATGGTTGGTCGCCATAAATATTTTGAAGGTCGGTAGGAAGGTGAAAAATTCTCCGTACAAAAAACGGGCGGTCATACGGTCGTTACCGGTAATCTGCTTAATCAAAGACTCCGATAACTTTCTCCCCTGTTCAGCTTCCGTGGTGGTAACAAAATGCATACCCCGCAACCGGGCAATATCGTTGCTTATCCCGTCATTTTGCCGCCGCATGAAGGTTTCTGTCGGTGTGGAGGTAGCATAATCCCCCAGGGAATGCATAATGACGTTTATACAGGTGCTCTTACCGTTTGCCCCGTTACCAATCAGGATAAACATGACCTGTTCGCTGGTGTCCCCCGTGATGCCCCAGCCAAGGGCCGTCTGCAGAAACGTTACCAGATCGGCATTGTAATCCATAATCTCACGGACAAACTTTTCCCACAGGGGACACGAGGCCGCAGGGTCATAGCTGAAGTTTGACATTTTGGTAATGAAGTCTTCCCGCCGGTGTTCCCGGAATTCCCCGGTGACCACATTTATCGTCCCATTCTTGACATTGAGTAAGAACGGGTCCCGGTCAAGATCATCCACCTCAATATTCAGGTCTGTGATCAGGCTTGCCGCTTTTACAAACGCCTCTCGCCGCCGCATGGATTCACTTTGTA
>JAIRLK010000407.1 GCA_031259515.1 Treponema sp.
GGCTTACACGGCAGGATTTGTACCGGGTTATCCCGGCTTTGGAAGGAGAAACCGGGGAAGTACCGGAAGATACGGTCTATAGCCTGTCCCTTTCCCCGGCTCTGAACGGGGGGCGTTACGGGGGAGGAGGCCCGGACGCAGGGGTCGGACTTGTTGTACAAGTCCCCGACTTCCCCCTCCTGGACTTATTGTAGAATTTGGAGCAAAATATATCGTAACTATTCAGCCGCCTGCGGGAGATAGCTTCGGCAGCTTCGTTGCCGCAATCGGCGAAATGAAGGGGGTTTTAACCAGGGACTTTAGCCAGGGACTTTAGTCCCCAATGAGCCGATTGGGAGCGAAAAGGGACGGCAGCCCCCTTTGTTAAAGCATTAGAGAACAAGAAAAGTTCTCTAATCGCGCTGCGGCTGAACAGTTACAATATATTAACTATATAACTGAGGAGGAAAATGATGGAAGGAACGATGAAGGGAGCGTATCTCCCCGGGAACAGCACGGTGGTGTTGAAGGATATGCCTATTCCCAAGCCGGGACACGGGCAGGCGCTGGTAAAGATGAAGGCCTGTACTATCTGCGGGAGCGATATCCGGGCGATTTACCGGGAACATACCGGTAAGGGCGCCGAAGGGTATCAGAACGTTGTGGCGGGGCACGAGCCTTCCGGGCAGGTGGTGGAAGAAGGGCCGGGGATCAGGCGCTTCAAGAAGGGATCGCGGGTTATCGTCTATCACATCTCCGGATGTGGGGTCTGTCACGACTGCCGCATGGGTTACATGATCTCCTGCTCCTCTCCGCTCCGGGCGGCCTACGGCTGGCAGCGTGACGGGGGTATGGCGGAATACATTCTCTGCGATGAAAAGGACCTGGTGGAACTGCCCGGTTCTTTGAGCTATGCCGACGGCGCCCAGGTTGCCTGCGGTTTCGGCACAGTCTACGAGGCTATCTACAAGGTCGGCGTAAGCGGCGCGGACAATGTGCTTGTAGTGGGTCTGGGGCCGGTGGGTCTTGCCGCCCTGATGCTTTGCAAGGCTATGGGCGCCCGGAAGCTTTTCGGTATTGAGGGCAACCCCTACCGGGTGGAGCTGGCGAATAAACTGGGTCTGGCGGATAAGGTTCTGACACCGGGGCCGGACAATGTGAACGAGATCCTGGCCCTTACCGATGGCAAGGGCGTGGAGCGGGCCTTTGACGCATCGGCGAGCGATCCGGGCAGGCAGACGGCTATCCGCGCTACCCGGCAGTGGGGCAAGATTGCCTTTATCGGCGAGGGGAACACGGTCAACTTTAACCCCAGTCCGGACATTATCCATCCCCAGAAAAGCATATACGGGAGTTGGGTGACGAGTATTTGGCTTATGGAAAACCTGGTGGAGGAACTGGTGCGCTGGGATATTCACCCGGACAAACTGGTGACCCACCGCTTCCCGCTGGAAAAGGCAGATGACGCCTACCGCCTTATGGCCGAAGGCCGGTGCGGAAAAGTGGCCGTGTGTTTTGACGAGGAACTGAAGTAGTATCCGGAGTTTATGAGGCCGGGAGCCTGCTGCGGCCGATTGGTCGATTTGCCGGCTGCCGGTGATTTACCTCTTGTTTATTACATCGTGGACGGGATCATCGTCATTCCCAAGAACGCGGCGCTCTACCCGGGAACGGTAATATAACGCAAAAGGGCCTGTTGCACTTAGCGGGTTCTTAGTTCGGCTTAATAGAGCCTCTTATACCCTATCGCTTAAAAAAGTTCTCTTCTATAAGACATATACCGGTGCAACAGGCTCCCGGCAATTCTCCTCTTCCTATGTGATTGACAAAACCTATCGGATTAATGTATAGTATCCATATCTATTAACTAGGATAAAGGAAGACTATGAAAATTATCGGCGTGGACATCATCGCCCTGGAGAAAGACCGGGGTAACGGCTCGCGGCCTGTTATCTGCCGCCTTAACACCGACGAAGGCGTTTCCGGTTACGGGGAAGCGGCGGTAGCTATCGGGACGGGAGCTGCCGCGGTGTTTCAGTTATTAAAGGATTTCGCCCCGATGATCCTGGGCATGAACCCGCTTTACCATGAGGTGATATGGGAAAAATTGTACCGCCTATCCTTCTGGGCCCAGGGGAACGGCGCCATCATGATGGCAGGGATCAGCGCTATTGACATTGCCCTCTGGGACATCAAGGGAAAGGCGGCGAATCAGCCGCTGTATGCGCTTTTGGGCGGAAAGCACCGGGGCAAACTGCGGGCCTACGCAAGCCAGCTTCAGTTCGGCTGGGCGGTGGAGGGTTTTAATCCGGGAAAAGCGGTAAGCGGCGATCCCGGCTATTACCGGGAAACAACCCTCAAGGCCCTGGACGAGGGATACACCGCGATAAAAACGAATTTTTTGCGCTTTGACCGTTCGGGGAATATCTTGCCCTATCCGGATACTACCGGCTATCTTGCGCGGGACCTTATGAAACTTGCGGAAGAGCGGATTGCCGCTACCCGCGAGGCCGCCGGGCCCGATACGGACCTCATCATCGAAAATCATGCCATGACCGATGCGGCTACGGCCGTTCAATTTGGCAAGATGGCCCGGCAATACGACATCATGTTTCTGGAGGAGGCCTGCGCTCCCCTAAATCCTCTGGCGATGAGGAAAATCGCCGACAGGCTTGATATTCCCCTGGCTGCGGGAGAACGGACCTATACCCGGTGGGGTTTTCTGCCCTTCCTGGAAAACCACAGCCTGACGGTGATTCAGCCTGACATTGGAAACTGCGGCGGCGTTACGGAGGCGAAAAAGATCTGCGATATGGCCCACGTATACGACGTAAGCGTCCAAACCCATGTTTGCTCAAGTCCCATCAGCGTGGCGGTAGCCCTGCATCTTGAGGCCGCCATTCCGAATTTTATCATCCATGAACACCACATCGGCAATACCATGCCCTCCTGCGTCGAAATGGGTGAATACGATTATCAGCCGGTGAAGGGGTATTTTGATCTTCCCGAACTGCCCGGCATTGGTCAGGAAATTTCAGGCTATGCCCTCAAACGCGCCCATGTAGAAACCATCCAATGAAACATCGGTTGGCAATGAAATAAATGAAATATCGGTTGACAATTTTTGCCTTATATAATACTATTCCTATAGGATATTTATTATAGTAAATCTATAAGTCTAATAGGAATTTTAGGAGAACGAATATGAAGAGAAAGGGATTTTTTGGGACGGGGAACGCCAAGGCTATGGTTGTTTTATTTTTCGCAGCGCTATCCCTGGGTTCCTGCGCTAAAAAACAGGAAGAGAAACAATTTGACACCTTGGCGGTGGTTCTGCCGGCCAATGCCATTGGGGTTCCCATTGTCTACCTGGCCAAGGAAAAGGGCTATTTTGAGGAAGAGGGCTTAAAGCCCGATTTTGTTACCGTAACGGCAACCAACACGATAGAACCTCTCAGTATAGGTAAGGTGGACGTAACCCTTCAGGGGATTATTCCGGGCTTGAGTTACGCCGCTCAGGGTGCGGACGTGAAGGTCTTTGCCGGAACCGCATCAGGGGGCAACTACATTTTTTGCCGGCCTGAAAACGCCGAAAAATACCAGGACCTTGCCAACTGGGACGGCATCAAATTCGGAACGATCCGGTTGAGCACCTCGGAAGTGGTAACCCGCAGTTCCCTGAGCAAACTGGGCGTTAAAGATGTTACCTATGTGGAAATTGATCAAATGCCCAACATCGTGGAAGCGGTCAGGAAAGGATCCGTAGACATCGGTTCGGTACCGGCGGAATTTTCCCAGTCCCTGAAAGATCTGGGGCTCACGACGCTCTTTCCCATGACGACCCTTGCGCCCGAATATGTATGCTGCCGGGAAGTGGCCTATTCCAAAGCCCTGGAAACCAAACGCGGGGCTTTTGTCAAATTCGTGGCGGCCCAGCTCCGGGCGTACAAGGACCTGAAGCAAAACCCGGATGAAACCATCCGCATCCTTGCCAAAGCGTCTTCCCAGAGCGAAGACTTTGTACGGGATGTAATTTACAACCTTGGTACCAACGGGGATCGCAGTTTTAATCCCGATCCCAACTTAAACGGAGTCCGGGATGTATACCAAACCTTGAAGGATCTGGACTACATTGAAAAAAGAGGCATTGAGGTCCCGGATATTGTGGATATAACGATCTATAAGGACGCTCTGGATGATATTATCAAACGTTTTCCCGATGACCCTATTTACCGGGAACTGGCGGCGGTTTATCAGGTAAACAATTTATAGCGATGAGCAGAATCGAATTACGGGATATTGGTTTAACCTACACGACCGGAAAGACGGAGTTTCCCGTATTACGGCATATCAGCACGGTGATTGACGACGGCTCATTTGTCTGCGTCATCGGCCCTTCGGGATGCGGCAAGAGTACCCTTCTGAGCATCCTCGAAGGGCTGTTGCCGCCCACAGACGGGGCCGTGCTTATTGATGGGGAGCCGGTCTCCGGTACCGGCGTTGAGCGGGCGGTGGTGTTCCAGCAGTATACCCTGTTCCCCTGGATGACGGCAAAACAAAACGTCGTTTTCGGCGTTAAACAGATATGGCGGGATATTTCGCGCCGGGATCTTGACGCAATCGCCGTGGAATTTCTTGAAAAGGTCGGGCTTTCCGGCGTTATGGATAAGCTGCCGGGAGAACTATCCGGCGGTATGCAGCAGCGGGTAGCCATTGCACGGGCCCTGGCGGTTAATCCTAAAATACTGTTGATGGATGAACCCTTTGGGGCAATAGACGCGAAAACCCGCCTTGTCTTACAGGAAATGCTCCTTGAGCTTTGGGCGTCGGAGGAACCAAAAAAGACGGTGGTCTTCGTTACCCACGATATTGATGAGGCCCTTTTGCTTTCGGATAAAATCATTTTCATGAAGCCCGGCCAGAATTTACATGAACTTCCGGTGGATTTGCCCCGGCCCCGCAGCAAAGAAATCCTCTTTGATAACGGGGAATACCGCCGGATTCGCTCAAGCCTGGTGGATCTATTCTACCACAATAGTACCGAACCGATCGGCGAAAAGGAAGCTGCATTATGAGTGACGGTAGAGAGGAGCTCTCCCTTGATGTACGGCAGCGGATCGTGAACATTCCTACCCTGATGTTCGTTGCGCTTCTGGTCCTTGTGTCGGCGGTTCCCGGAAGCATGGCCGCGCGTACCAAAATGAGTTCCCCTGTTCCTTTTATCGCGGCGGTTATCATGGTGGAACTTGTTTTTCAGTTTCATCTTAGGGATAAAAAGAAGCGGCGGACCGCAAAAGACATCTGCGGCATTGTTTTTTCTTTTCTCATCGCCTGGGAAATTATTACGACAAAACTGGATCTGTTCCCCTTTATTTTTGTGCCGGCCCCTGAAAACGTATTTGCCGTATATGTACTGGATTGGCATCTTATTGTAACGGGATTTTTCCGTTCCATGTTTTTGCTTTTTACCGGTTTCAGCGGTTCCCTTTTTCTCGGCGTGGCCCTGGGTATCGCGGTTGGCTGGATACCACGTCTGCGGGAGTCGATTTTTCCCATAGCGAAAACCATCAGTACCGTACCCGCCATGATTTACGGCCCCTATATCGTGGTTATCATGCCGACCTTTACCAGCGCGTCCATATTCGTCATTTTTTGCGGTACTTTCTGGAGCCTCTTTATGAACATGATTAACCGGGTCGGTACGGTAGACAAACGGATCATCAACACCGCGAAGGTATTAAATGTAAAGACCCGGACCATGCTGTTTAATATCATTCTGCCCTATACGCTGCCCCGGATCATCAACGATCTAACGGTGTCCCTTTCAATCTCGATCATGACCCTGACGGTAGCCGAAATGATCGGGGCGGATCGGGGCATGGGGTTTTATGTTAAACGCTCTCTGGATTACGCCAACTACACCCAGGCCTTTGCGGGCATCTTTTTTATCGCCCTCGTGATCACCTTCCTTAATGTACTGATTGCGCTCCTGCGGGCCCGGTTGATTAAATGGAGTTATTAGGAACATCGCGCATGAATGCTGTCTAAAAATGAATAATGGCTAATATAATCATAGAAAGGAGTATCATTATGGCGTATAACCAGGAAGCGCCGGCGTGCGGCCTTGACCGCCGGAGGGACGTTCAGAAAAAAGGGAAAAACCCCGCAGGCCGCATAGCCGCATCCGAATCGGTCCATGAGATTTCGGAGACCGGCGCCTTTGTACGGCAGGGGAATCGTTTTACGGCGCCCTTTGGTTCGGGAGCGGGAGAACTTCCCGTAGAGGCCGGCCGCTACCGGCTCCTATGGGCGCGGATATGCCCCTGGGCGCACCGGCAGATCATCGCCTTTAAACTGCTGGGCCTGGACGCGGCGATCAGCGTTGGAACCGCCGGTCCGGTACGGACCCCCAAAGGCTGGGAATTTTCCCTGGACTCTGGCGGCGTGGACCCGGTTCTGGGAATCCGCTTTCTTGCCGAGGCTTACGAAAAGGCCGATCCCTCTTACACCGGGCGGGCCACGGTTCCGGCGGTGGTGGATGTTACCACCGGCAAGGTGGTGAACAACGATTATTTCAAACTGACCAATTATTGGGAAACGGTTTGGGCGCCCTTCCACAAACCGGGAGCGCCGGACCTCTATCCCCAGGCCCTGCGGCAAGACATCAACGCCTTGAACGACACCCTCTTCCATGAGGTGAACAACGCGGTCTACAAGGCGGGCTTCGCCGAAACCCAGGTGGAATATGAGAAAGCCTACGACCTTCTCTTTGCCCGGCTGGATTGGCTTGAGGAACGGCTTTCCCAAAGCAGGTATCTTTTTGGGAACCGGATCACCGATTCGGATATACGCCTCTACGTAACCCTGGCCCGTTTCGATATTGCCTACCACACGGTGTTCAAGGCGAACCGGAACCGGCTCATCGACTTTCCGAACCTCTGGAATTACGCGAAAGACCTCTACCAGACCCCCGGATTCGGGGATACCACGGACTTTGACGCCATCAAGCGGGGCTATCACCTGGGTTCCCACGGGCACAACCCCTATCAGATTCTGGCGGCGGGGCCGGACCTGAGTATCTGGAATGAGAGCCACGACCGGGACCGGTTCGCAACGGACGCATAAGGAGGGGCTATGCCGAACACAACCCTACCGGATGAAACAGCCGAAGTATCCGCCGTATCTGAACCGGAGGCGTCTCCCGTGTCAATAGTCAGCGAAAAATTCACCCTAAAATGCCCGAAATTCACCAGGGAAAATTTCACCTTTTTTGGCAGAAAGAGAAAACGAGCAAAAGAAAAGACTAAAAATAGTCGTGCCGGTTCTCCATGCCTTGCTATGAAGCCCTGGGCATGATTTATAAAATATCCGAGCCCTGCCAAATTTCGCGTTTTTATCAGGGAGGGTGCAA
>JAIRLK010000315.1 GCA_031259515.1 Treponema sp.
ATCCTTATCGAAGCGCAGCAGGCTCCTGCACGCTTCCAAAAAGCGAACCATCTCGTCATCGGTCCCTATGGTTACCCGCAGAAAATCCGCGATTCCCGGCTTGTTGAAATGCCGTACCAGGATGCCTCGTTCTCTTAGGCCGGCGAAAAGTTCCGCCCCTGATTTGCCGGGATGCCGGGTAAAGACGAAATTCGCCTGAGACGGCAGCGTCTCAAAACCCAGGGCCGCAAGGGACCCAATCGTCCGCTCCCTGGTAGCGATTATCCGGCGGGTAAGGCCGGCGTAATAGGCGGCGTCGGCCAGAGCCGCAACGGCGCCCGCCTGGGCAAGGCGGTCCAGCGGGTAGGAGTTAAAAGAATCCCGTACCCGGCAAAGTCCTTCGATCAGTTCCTCATTCCCTATGACAAACCCCACCCTAAGGCCCGCCAGGGCGCCCATCTTGGACAGGGTATGTACCGTCAGCAGGTTCGGGTATTGTTTGATGCAGGGCGTTACGGACGCGGTTCCGGGGAAAGCCGGGGCCGTGTCCGGGTCCTGAACAAAAGCGCCGTAGGCTTCGTCGATCACTACTACCCGGCCCGCCTTGGCCTGATACTCCACGATACGGAGTATCTCCCCGGCTTTCAGGACTACCCCCGTTGGAGCGTTGGGATTAGCCAGGACCACTCCCCCGGCGGGAACCAGGTAGTCTTCGGGATTAACGGAAAAGTCTTTCCGCAAGGGGACGGTATGGTACGGGACCCCCCAAAGGCCGGCGTAAACCGGGTAAAAACTGTAGGTGATGTCCGGGAAAAGCAAGGGAAGCGCGGCGGGATCCCCGGTCTCAAAAAACGCAGCGAACACAAAGGCCAGGGTCTCGTCGGAGCCGTTCCCCACAAAGACCTGCTCCGGCTTAACACGGTACGCAGCGGCTATGGCCTCCCGGAGTTCCCGGCTTTCCGGGTCCGGGTAGAGCCTAAGCGTTTCCCCGGCGGCTTTTCGCAGGGCTTCCAGTACCAGGGGCGAAGGAGGATAGGGATTTTCGTTGGTGTTGAGCTTGATAAAAACCCGGTCCCGAGGCTGTTCGCCGGGAACATAGGGACTCAGGGACTTGACCCGCCTGTTCCAGTAACCGCTCATCAGACGCCCCTACTTCTTGTGCCGGCGGTCCAGCTCGTCCAGGACCTCGGCGGCCGTGATCCCTTCCCGGGTCATCAAAACGGTAAGAAAGAAGAAGAGATCCGCGGCTTCCCAGATCACCTCGTCCCGTGTCTTGGCCGCGCAGACTTCTCCGGCTTCTTCCATGATTTTTTCCCGGACCAGGGCGTGGTCCAGCGTGGCGGTATAGGAACCGGGGATGGGATGTTTGAACCGCTCTGCGATGATGGCTTGCAGGAATTCCCAGGTATAGCGCTGTTCGCCGCTGAAACATGACCAGCCCCCGGTATGGCAGACAGGGCCCGCAGGCTCTACCACCGCAAGCAGGGCGTCCCGGTCGCAGTCGGCCCGGAGGCGCAGAAGCCGCAGGACATTGCCGGAGGTTTCCCCCTTCATCCAGAGGCGGCTGCGGGTACGGCTGTGAAAGCAGAGGTTCCCCCGCTTGAAGGTTTCGTCCAGGGCTTCGGGACTGGTAAACCCGGTCATCAGGACCTGGCCGTCCGGAGACTGGGCGATAACCGGGAGCAGGGAAGCCGCCGCTCCCACAGCCGCGCCTTTCTTCCAGTTCAGGGACCGGATAAAGGCGTCGGCCAGGCTGATTTTTCCCGTATACAGGGCCATGCCCAGTTGGACATCGCAGCCCAGGGCGGCTATGGCTTCGATTTCTTCCAGGGTAGACACGCCGCCGGCTACGGTAACAGCGCAGGAGACCCGCTCCCGCAGCCGCTTTACCCGGTCCATGTTGATGCCCATCATGGCGCCTTCCCGCTCAACGCAGGTAAAGAGGAGTTCCCCCACAAAAGGCTCCAGGGCCTCGGCAGTTTCCAGGAGGTCCAGCCCGGTAAAGGTCTTCCATCCGTCCACGACGATTTCACCATCCCGGGCGTCTACCGCCACGATCACCCGCTGGCGGCCTATCTTCTTTACCAGGGATTCCAGAAAGGCGGTGTTCACCAGGAATTCCCCGCCCTCCTTGCCCGCTCCCTTCCTCCGGGAGTCCCGCAGGGCGGCGGACCCGATGATGATCTTGCGGGCGCCCAGGCTCACCAATTCTCTGGCCCGCTCCACAGTCTTGATTCCTCCGCCAACGCGGCATTCCGCGCTGCGGAGCAGGGATTTTATGAGTTCAATGTTCGTCCCGGTTCCCAGGGCCGCGTCCAGGTCAATGATCGCCGTTTCGCCATAGCAATCGAATTCTTCGGCTAGTTCCCGTGGGTTGTCCCGTTGAAGAACCAACTCTGAGCCGTGCCTGAGTTGGACTACCTTGCCGTTTTGTATATCTATAGAAGCAATTACCATCTTACGCAAACTCCTTGTGATTCAACGTACTTTTTGATCTCCGGAATCGTGGTCTTCCCGAAGTGCAGTATTGAGGCCGCTAACGCGGCGTCCGCGCCGTCCGCCTCATATTCGCCGTCCTTGAACGGTAACAGGACTTGGGCGATCTGTTCCAGGTCCCCCGCCCCGCCTGAGGCAATGACCGGAACCGGCACGGCGTTTAGGATACGCCCGGTAAGCTTGAGATCATAGCCGCCACCCGTACCGTCGGCGTCTATGGAGTTAAGGAGGATTTCCCCGGCCCCCAATTCCACAGCTTTCACGGCCCATGCGATGGCGTCTATCCCGGTATCCTCCCGGCCTCCGTGAGAATAGGCGCGCCAAACCGGCCTGCCCCAGGCATCTTCCCCTACCCGCTTGGCATCTATGGAGAGGACCACGCACTGACTGCCGTAGGCGGCGGCCATGTCCGAAAGGAGGGAGGGGTTTTGCAGGGCGGAAGTACAGACCGAAACCTTATCGGCCCCGGCGTTCATGGCATCCTTCATGTCCTCTACCTTGCGTATACCCCCGCCGACGCAGAGGGGGATAAAGACCTCCGCCGCAACCCGGCTTACCACATCCAGCAACGTTGCCCGGCTCTTATAGGAAGCGCCGATGTCCAGAAAAGTAAGCTCGTCCGCCCCTTCGTCATTGTACCGCCGGGCCAATTCCACCGGGTCCCCGGCATCCTGAAGCCCCGTGAATTTGATTCCCTTAACCACCCGTCCATCGTCAACATCCAGACAGGGAATGATTCGCTTTGCTTGCATAATTCTCTCTACCCCCTTTACGGGGGCGCTGCCTCCGTAACCCCCCGCCGGACCCCCGAAGGTTAGGTTCGCGCCCAATTTTCCAGCAGCTTCAAGCCAACAGCGCCGGATTTTTCCGGGTGAAACTGCACGGCGGCCAGGTTCCCTTTTTCCACCGCGGAACAGTAGCGGAGGTAATACTCCGCCCATGCCGCCTGAGCCGCATCGCCTTCAGTATCAACATAATACGAATGGATATAATAAAAAAAAGAATCAGGCGGGAGACCCCGAAAAAGCCGGGAATCTTCCCGGGCTGTCGTGCGGTTCCAGCCGATTTGGGGTACTTTGCGTCCGGGAAAGCGTTTCACCGCGCCCCGAATCACCCCCAGCCCCCGGACCGGGACGCCGTTCACCGGCGCCGCTTCCTCGGAGGACTCGAACAGGACCTGGAGGCCTATGCAGATTCCCAGGAAGGGCCTGTCCGCCTGAATCCAGGATCGGAGGGCTTGGGCATAGCCTGATTTTTCCAGGGAAGACATGGTGGTCCCAAAGTGGCCGTCCCCGGGGAAAAGGAGTTTCGCAAAGGGGGAAGCTCCCCCGGCCAGTTCTTCCGGGCCCCGGACAAACCGGGCGGGGATGCCCAGCCGGGCCAGGGCGTTCATCACCGAGCCGAGATTACCCGCGCCGTAGTCCAGGACCCCGACAAGGCCCGCCCGTGCGGCCCCGCTCACGCGAGGATCCCCTTGGTGGAAGGAATACGGCCTTCAACGCGGGGGTCTATCCCGCAGGCTTCCCGGAGCGCCCGGGCCGCCGCTTTGAACAGGGCTTCTATCTTGTGATGATCGCTTCGGCCCCTCAGAATGTCCAAGTGCAAGGTGATTCCTGCGGCGGAGACAAAAGCCTGCCAAAAGTCCTCCACCGTGTCGGTTTGGAAGGAAGCCGCGCCGGCGCCTGCCGGAGATGAGACCAGGGGTATCCCCGAAAGGTCCGCGTTAAAAACCAGGAAAGCGCGGCCCGAAACATCTGCCGCCGCCCGGGCCAGGGTCTCGTCCATAGGAAAGAGACTGCTTCCACTCCGGCCTATGCCCCGCTTGTCCCCCAGGGCTTGGGCAAAGCACCGGCCCAGAACTATCCCCGTGTCCTCCACCAGGTGATGCTGATCCACTTCCAGGTCCCCCACAGCCCGGACCTCCAGATCAAAGAGGCCGTGCCGGGCAAAGGCGTTAAGCATGTGGGCCATAAAGCCAATGGGGTAGTCCAGCCGGGCTTCGCCCCTGCCGTCAAGGTCAAGACGCATAAAAACATCTGTTTCCCTGGTAGTCCGTTTAACTTCGGCGGTCCGCGCCATGTCGTTTCCTCCGTTTTTATCGCTCAGGTTTTATCAATCCATAGCACGACTTTTCGTCATAGCACGACTTTTCGTAAATCATATTCCACAATATCCGCCGCGCCCAGCTTCTTCAAGCGGGGGATAAGGCCGGGAACCTCCTCTTTTTTCACCGCGATCTTCACCGCATAGCCATCGTTGCCGTAGAGGGGCGACACCGTAGGGCTCCGCATGGCGGGGAGGCCGGTTACCAGGTTGTTGAACCGGGCCTGTGGCACGTTCATCTCCAGAAGCACCCGATCCCGCCCGTCCAGAACCGCCTTAAAAAGCATGACCAGTTCTTCTATCCGGCCCCGCTTTTCCCTATCGGCCATTGCCGCACGGGAAACAACAAACCGGGTGGAGGACTCCAGGATGTCCGCCACGATGCGCAGGCCGTTGTCCTTGAGGGTCTGGCCGGTAGAGGTGTTGTCGATGATCATGTCCGCGTCGTCCGGGGGAAAGACCTCCGTGGCCCCATACGTCCTGACAACGCGGTATTCGTAGCCCCGGCTCTGGAGCCACTTTCCGGCAATGGCGGCATATTCGGTAGCCACCACGATACGTTTCTTTTTAAGGGCCTCGTCGTCCAGCTCCGCCGGGACCGCCGCCACGATACGCACCTTGTCGAAGCCCAGGTCCAGGACTTCGATCACATCGGCGCCGCTTTCCTGCAGCCAGTCTGCGCCAGTAAACCCCGCGTCATGGCTCCCCAACTCCAGAAGCTCTCCCACATTCTGGGGCTTCATGATCTTGGCGTCAAGCCAATCCGCGGCTATCTTGGGCCGGTAGGTCCGATCCGCCAGGTACAGGGGGAATCCCGCTTCGGCAAAGAGCCGGGAAACATTGTCAAAGATGCGCCCTTTGGGGATCAAAATCCTCAGTTTTTCCATTTTCACTCCAAAAAAAACCCGTGAGCCTGGGCCCACGGGTTATTACCGGTTTACACGCCTTACTCAGACGGCGGACTCAGACGCTTGAGGAAAAATATAAGGGTAATGATGAACAAAAAGCGCCAAAATCCGATTCATGGGTTGACTATACTAGGCGCTTCCAAAAGAGTCAAGAGATACT
>JAIRLK010000188.1 GCA_031259515.1 Treponema sp.
TTCTATCTTTTGCGTCTTCTCCTTCGTAACCGTCAGTACCTCCGGCGAAAAACGCTCATAATACGCATAGTTACCATCTGTATACACCTTCCCTCTGTTAAGCGGCTTAAGCAGTTCCAGTAGCTTGTCAAGATTCTTATGCTCTCTCGTTCCAAACCGGAAAGCCACAACTTCTCCAGTGTGGTGGTCAATAGCCCACCACAGCCGGATTTGGTGCTTCTTGTCGGGATAAAAACTCCACATTTCGTCCATTTCCCCGCGGATAGTGATGTTTTTACACGATTCCAGATACTCTTTATTCACATAATCGATCATCTTTTCTTTTTTTTTAATTCGTTTATGACGGTATCGGTGCTTACCCCTAATCCCCGCGCCGTTGCCCGTACTCCGGCCCCGTCAGCCGTCCATTTGATTATGGCTTTCTTTACATCGGGCTTACAGCCGTTATACGTGTATTCTGCGTAAAATGTTTGGTGAGAACATTCCGTATTATTACAGGCATATCGCTTTTTACCGTTTGAAGTGCCGTATGGGCGGACATCCTCACTCCCGCAAAACGGGCATTTTAATGCTGCTGTTACCATAACTTTCCCCCTCCTGAAGGTTTTCGTATAGTATATCCGTTTTTACAATAATAAGTCCAGAACATTACCTTTTCTTGAGGGGTTTTATAGTGCGGTTGCCCTGACACCTCAATGCGGTTCTTCTTCCGGTATGGCGCTACGCCCGCCACACGCCGGACACTCCCGCACAGGAGGCCAGGGCCTCGAAATGGGCATCCCCGGCGGACAACCGGGCGGCGGCGCGGATCACCGCTTCCCCGCCGGGAACCGGCACATGGATGAACACCAGGCAGGCGCCGGGATTCTCCGCCAGGCGGTCCCGCAGCGGATAGAGATCCGCCTCTTGCCGGGACGCCGTTTCCTCCAGCCGGATATGCACCTCTTGGCAGGCGCTTTTCTGATCCGCCGCGGAATCGGCGGCGTTTTCTTTGGCCGCAGCCCGCATAAGCCGCGTAAGGTCCGGGACACTGGACACCTTAAAGCCCGGTTTATCGGGGTTCTTGTCGCCCGCAGGATCGATATTCCCCTTCAGGACGATAAACTCATCCACCGTCAGCAGGTCCTTACATTCCTTCCAGACCGACGCGAAGAACACAAGGTCTATTTCTCCCTCAAAATCTTTAAGGGTACCAAAGGCCATGGCGTTGCCCTTCTTGTCGGTAAACTCCCGCAACGCCGTAAGGAACCCCGCGATGGTATAGGTCCCCTTGGCTGCGGAAGCGGGATTGGAAAGTTTAAGGTCCGCCTTGTACTGCCAGACATTCCGGTACTTGTCCCATTTCCGGGACGCCGCTTCCGCCTGGGCCGCCGCAGCTTCGGCTTCTTCAGGGCTGACCCAATCGTCCGCCACAAAGCAGTAACGGTCCTTGTCTTTCTGGTATTCGATCTTGCCCTTGAGAATAGCAACCTTCTCGGCTTCGATTTTACTTTGACATTTTTCCCAGGCGCTGGAAAAAAAGACCGCCTCAATCTCGCCGTTGTAATCCGACAGGGTTGTAAAGGCCATTCTCGCGCCCTTAGCGGTAGTAATCAGTTTAATGGTCTTGATGATGCCTAAAAGGACGCAGGCGCCGGGGGTAACGGTTTCGATCTTGCCCAGGTCCGCCTTGACCACCCGCCGCCACAGGTCTTTGTAATCATCCATAGGATGACCGGAAAAATAAAAGCCGATGAGTTCTTTTTCTGATTTGAGTTTCTCCCCCCGGCTGGTTTCGGGGAAAGGCTCAAACACAAAATCGGGGTATTCCTTTTCCCCCAGGTCCTCGAAGAGGCTGGTTTGGCCGTATTGCTTGTCGTCCTTCTTGCCCTGGGCGTATTCCGCCGCCCGCTCAAGATTCCCCAGCAGGGTTGAGCGGGAGACGCCGAACTTGTCAAAGGCCCCGGTCTGGATCAAAAGGCCGGCCACGCTTTTCCCGACCGTTTTAATGTTCACCCGGTCAAGGAAGTCGATGAAGTCCTTGTAGGGGCCGTCCTTCCGGCAGGCCACAATTTCATCCGCCGCCGCGTCCCCTAGGCCCTTGATCCCAAGAAAGCCGTAGAAGATGCGGCCATCGGCCACGGAAAAATACTTTTGGGAGCGGTTAATGTCCGGCGGCTCAATGGCAAGACCCATCTTGCGGGCTACCTCAATATAGGCGCTGAGTTTGTCCTTGTCGGCGCTGCCGATTTCATTGGTCAGGTTGGCCGCCATGAATTCCGCGGGAAAGTTGGCTTTAAGCCAGGCGGTACGGTAAGAGAGGACCGAATAGGCCGCGGCATGGCTCTTGTTAAAACCGTATTCCGCGAAAGGAACCAGAATGTCATAGATACGGCCCGCAGTCTCTTCGGAAAACCCCTGTTTAATTGCCCCAGCGATAAACGGCGCCTTTTCCTTGTTGATGATTTCCTTTTTCTTCTTCCCCATGGCGCGCCGGAGCAGGTCCGCCTGGCCCATGCTGTACCCGGCGATGATCCGGGCCACCTGCATGACCTGTTCCTGGTAGACGATAACCCCGTAGGTCTCCTTGAGGATCGCTTCCAAAGACGGATCAGGATATTCGATGGTCTGCCGGCCCCACTTGGATTCAATGAATTGGGGAATGTACTGCATGGGCCCCGGACGGCCCAGGCTGGTAAGGGCGGTAAGTTCGTTAATGCTGGCGGGTTTCGCCTTCTTTAGAATCTCCTTCCACCAGCTTTTTTCAAACTGAAAGATCCCCTCGTTTTTTTCTTCCGCCAGCATGGTATAGGTTGCCGGATCATCTTCCGGAATGGTCTCTATGTCAAATTTCGCGTAGTGGCCGCCCCGGTCGCGGATCAGATCCTGGGTGTTCTTGATAAGGTCCAGGGTCTTGAGGCCCAAAAAGTCCATCTTTACCAGGCCGCAGCTTTCAAGGAAGTTCATGGTATACTGGGTGGCGATACTGCCGCCCTTGAACTCAGGTTCCCGGTAGAGCGGGACATAATCGGTCAAGGCGGTTTTGCCTATCACTATCCCGGCGGCGTGAAGGCTGGAATGCCGGTTAAGCCCCTCCAGCTTACGGGCAAACCCGAAAAGTTCGCCGTATTTCGGGTCCCGCTCCAGTTCCCCCAATTTCGGTTCTCCCGCGAAGGCTTTGGCCAGGGTGATCTTGGGATCTTTGGGGATCAGCTTGGTGATCATCTCCGATTCAGGAATGCTGATGTTCAGGGCTCTGGCCACGTCCTTGACGACCTGCTTTGCCCCCAGGGTTCCAAACGTGATGATCTGCCCCACCCGTTCCTTGCCGTACTTATCGGTAACGTATTTGATCACCTCTTCCCGGCGCTCATTGCAGAAGTCTATATCGAAGTCGGGCATAGAGATCCGTTCCGGGTTGAGGAAGCGCTCAAAGAGCAACCCGTACTTGAGGGGATCGATGTCGGTGATCCTGATGGCGTAGGCCACGATAGACCCCGCGCCGGAACCCCGTCCGGGGCCTACCCAGATGTCATGCTCCTTTGCCCAGTTGCAAAAGTCCGCCACGATGAGGAAATAGCCGGTAAAATTCATCGAGATGATGGTGTTAAGCTCGTATTCGGCCTGGCGAATCACCTCTTGAGACATATCGGGGTAGCGCTTAGCCAGCCCTTCCAGGGTAAGGGCCCGCAGGTAGTCATCGGCGTTTTTGAACCCCGGAGGTATCTCACATTCCGGAAGGTACCCGGGCAGGTCTTTGGTCTTGACACGGGGAATGTCGGCGCCGCACCGTTCGGCGATGCGCACCGTATTGGCGAGGGCTTCCGGATATTCAGGGAAAAGGGCGGCCATTTCATCCCCGGACTTGAGGTAGAATTGATCGCCAAAATACCGTTTCCGCCGTTCCTCGCTCCTCAGCTTGGCGGTTCCAATACAAAGAAGAATGTCGTGAGCGCCCGCGTCCTCCTGTTTGAGGTAGTGAACATCGTTGGTTGCCGCCAGGGGTATGCCCGTACGCCGGGACAGGTCAACAAGGGCGTCGTTTATCTGAGCCTGGGACAGGCTGCCCTTGAGCCATGCGGCGGTTATGCCGTGGTCCTGAATCTCCAGGTAAAAATTAGGGTTCCCTTGTTCATCCTTTCCAAAGAGGTCCCGGTAGTACCGGGCCTTTGCCTCCGCCTCCCCGGTTTTTCCCGCCTGGATAAGCCGGGGTATCTCCCCCGCCACGCAGGCCGAAAGGGCGATAAGGCCCTGGTGGTATTGGGTCAGAAGCTCCTCGTCTATCCGGGGCCGGTAGTAGAACCCCTCGGTATAGGCGAAGGAACAGAGCTTTACCAGGTTGAAGTACCCTTCCCGGTTTGCCGCCAAAAGGACCAGGTGATAATACTTATTGTCGCTTTCCGCTCCCTTTTTTTCGTGCCGGGAACTAGGCGCCACATAGACCTCGCAGCCGATGATGGGATGTACGGGATGCTGACGCTTAACGTGTTCCCCTTTTTCGTTAACCGTTTCTTCGCAGGCCGCCAGGAATTCCATGGCCCCGAACATATTACCGTGGTCCGTCAGGGCCAGGTACTTCATACCGAGTTCTTCGGCCCGGTCCGCCAAGCTCAGCACCGAGACGGCGGCATCCTGGAGGGAAAAGTCCGAGTGGACATGGAGGTGGACAAAATCAGTCATAGAAGGAGTTTACCAGGGAAGGCGGGTTTCCGGCAACCGTTGATTTTTTATATATGTTTGACCCATGTCGTCAAGGAGCCCCGTTAATCTGCAACAGGCTCTAAGGTTCCGGTCATTCCCCGCCGGCCTGAATACTCATACCGGCGGGGTCTACAATACCGGCTCTCTTGAGGCTCTTAAATGAGTTCCGCCGCCGGAACCCAGGGAATGCCAAAGGCTTCGGCGACCCCGGCGAAGGTGCAATGCCCCTTGCAGGTGTTGACCCCGTTGGCCAGATGCCGGTCCCCGGCGATCACCGATTCAAGTCCCTGGTTCGCCAGCTTGAGACCCGGCGCAAGGGTCGCGTTGGTCAGGGCCAGCGTTGAGGTTCGCGCAACCGCGCCGGGCATGTTGGCCACGCAGTAATGCACTATGCCGTCTTCAATGAAAACAGGCTTTTCATGGGTGGTAGGCTTGGTGGTTTCAAAACATCCCCCCTGATCCACCGCCACATCAACCAGGACGCTCCCCGGTTTCATCAGCGCAAGGTCGGCCTTCGTTACCAGACAGGGCGCTTTCTTTCCGGGAAGCAAAACCGCGCCGACCACCACATCCGCCGCCGCGATGGAAACCTTAATGTTCTCCGGGGTACTGTACAGGGTATGGATCCTACTGCCAAACAGGTCGTCAAGAACGGCAAGACGCCGGAGGTTGACATCCATAATGGTAACTTCGGCGCCCAGGCCCACCGCTATCTTGCAGGCTTCGGTCCCAACGGTTCCCCCGCCCAGAATGACAACCCTGCCTTTTTCCACCCCCGGAACACCCGCCAGAAGCATACCCCGGCCGCCGTAGGTTGTCTCCAGATACTTGGCTCCCTGGGCAACGGCCATCCTGCCGGCAATTTGGCTCATGGGCGTCAGGCAGGGCAGCCCGTTGTATTCATCGGTAATGGTTTCATAGGCAACCCCTGTGGTCTTTGCCGCAAGCA
>JAIRLK010000224.1 GCA_031259515.1 Treponema sp.
ATCTGCATCCTAAGGCTATGCCTATCTTCCCGTTCCTCTGTATTTCCATTGCCTGTGGAGCTATTTCCGGTTTCCATGCTACCCAGTCCCCCCTCATGGCCCGCTGTATCAAGTCTGAAAAGGACGGCCGTGTCGTATTTTATGGCGCCATGATCATTGAAGGAGTAGTGGCAATGATCTGGGCCGCTGCTGCCATGGCACATTTCGGCAGCCAGGAAGGGCTTGCCGCAGCAGGACCCGCCGCAGTAGTGGTCAAAAATGTTTCCATCGATCTAATGGGACCTATTGGAGGGGCTTTGGCGGTACTTGGCGTAGTAGCCTGCCCGATAACCTCAGGGGATACGGCCTTCAGGAGCGCCCGGCTTGCTATTGCGGATATCAGTAAATACGATCAAAAGCCCGTAAAAAACCGGTTTTTAATCGCCGTTCCGCTTTTTATCGTGGGGATTTTGCTGGTCCTCTTTGCCATTGCCAGTACCGCTAATTTCAACATGATTTGGCGGTATTTTGCCTGGTCGAACCAAACCCTGGCCACCATAGCCCTCTGGGCTGCCAGCGCCTATTTGGCAAAGGCCGGTAAATTTTTCTGGCTCACCACGATTCCCGCGGCCTTTATGACCGTGGTGGTTACTTCCTACATCCTGATCGCCCCCGAAGGCTTTAGACTGCCTATTGCGGTAGGAATTATCACGGGCATAGTGGTTGCCGCGGTGTTGTTTGTTCTGTTCATCTCCCTTATCGCTGTTAAACAGAAAAACACCCTGAAAGAAGGGGTCGTGGGAGCAGTTCACTAAAGAGGGGGCGGCTCCCCAAGAGCCGCCTCTTTGGTGAGGAGCCGCCCTCCGCCGGGGCCAGCGCAACCCTCACCGCCCCGTTCCCCTTGGCAGTGGGCCGGTCAAGCCATTCGTGCCGGCCTGGTGAAAATTTGGTAAAGGTTGAACGCCCCGTCATGCTCCCAATGCCCCATCAAATAAAAAACGCAGTTTTGCAAGGCTTTAGCCTGAAAAACTGCAAGAGCCTGTTCCATTGAACCGGAGGTTCGCACCATGGGCGTTTAGCGCATAGTCAATTAGTCTTGGAACAGGCTCATGTGACGACGAATTGAAGATGCTCAGTTTATCGCTTTTCCATCCACCGCGATAACCTCCCGCTCTATATTTATCTTCAGATCATGCGCCCAGGCCATAAACCCGGATTTAATAGGTTGCTTTTTTCCAAAATTCGTAATAGACTACCAGTATTCTTGGAATAGCCAAGTATATCCGTTAGTTAGAGGAGGAATTTTATGAAAAAAGTATTAGGTATCGGCCTTGTTCTGATCCTGTGCGGGGGAATGGTTTTCGCGGCGGGCGGCGGCCAGCAAAGCGGCGGCCAGCAGGGGGGAAAGAAGCAGTATGTCTTTGGGTATACCTGTATGCAGTTGAGCAACCCCTTCTTCACGTACATTGAACAGGCCATGCGGGCGGAAATTGAAAAGAATGGCGACCGGCTCATCACCGTCGATCCCGCCATGGATGTCGCCAAACAGATCAACCAGATTGAAGACCTGATCTCCCAAAAGATCGATGTCCTTTTCTTGAACCCGGTAGACTGGGAAGGCATACGCCCGGCGCTCCTCGCACTGCAACGGGCCAATATTCCGGTGGTCAACTTCGACGCCGAGGTGAAGGACATGGACCTGGTAACCGCCTACGCCGGTTCCGATAATTTCAACGCCGGTAAGGTCTGCGGCGAAGACCTGGTAAAGCGCTTCCCTGACGGAGGTCCCATTGCCGTGCTTGATTCCCCCACCATGAACTCGGTGCGGGACCGGATTGACGGCTTTATGGAAGCCATCCAGGGGCATAATTTTACCGTCGTGTTCCAGCGGGACGCCCTGGGGGATCTTCCCACAGCTCTCCGGCATACCGAAGACCTCTTGCAGAGCCACCCGGAAGTCATCGCCATCATGGGCGGCAATGACCCGACCGCCCTGGGCGCTCTCGCAGCCTGCAAGACCGCCAACCGGACCAACATCGCCATTTACGGCGTTGACGGTTCCCCGGAAGCCAAGGCTGCCATAGCCGAAGGCGGTCAGTTCTATGGCTCCGGCGCTCAGAGCCCCAAAGCCATAGGACTTGAATCCCTCAATCTGGGATACCAGATTCTGCGGGGCGAGTCCTATCAGAAACGGGTACCGGTCCCGACCTTTATGATCAATAAAGACAACGTTGCCCAATACGGAACCAGCGGCTGGCAGTAAAAAAATCTGGAGGAAGGGGAGGAATTTGAAGGTTCCTCCCGCTTCTTCTTTCTTTCAGTTTCCGGCCATATAAGGAGATTTTGTGTGAGCGGAACGGTTCTGCTGGAGATGAACCATGTACGGAAAGAATTTCCGGGGGTTGTCGCCCTTAGGGATGTGTCGCTGGAGCTTTACGCCGGAGAGGTTCATGCCCTTTTGGGGGAAAACGGCGCGGGGAAATCGACGCTTATCAAGATATTGGGCGGCATCTATGCCGCCAACGCGGGGAACATCCGTATCAATGGGAAGCCGGTAAGCATCCATTCGGTTCAGGACGCCCACCATAACGGCATCAGCGTCATTCATCAGGAACTGGTCCTGGTCCCTCACATGACCGTGGCGGAAAATATTTACCTTGGCCGGGAACCCGTGAAAGGGAACCGCACGGTGGATTTCAACAGGATGAACGCCGAGGTAAAAAACATCCTTGAGTCCTTTGAGCTTGACATCCGGCCCGATGAGGAAGTAAGCAGTCTGACTATAGCCCAGCAACAGATGGTCGAAATAATCAAAGCCCTCTCGTTTAACGCGAAAATATTGGTCATGGACGAGCCTACTTCCTCCCTCTCGGAAAAAGACGTGGGGTTCCTCTTTGACACCATCAGGAAGCTCAAGGCCCAGGGCGTTGGGATCATCTATATTTCCCATCGCATGAGCGAATTGAAGCAAATAACCGACCGGATCACGGTGATCCGGGACGGAGCGTATATAGGGACCAGGCGCACCGCCGAGGTTTCCAACGACGAACTTATCGCCATGATGGTGGGGCGGCAGCTTACCAACTACTATACCAGGGACTTTGGAACGCCCGGCGAACCGGTTCTTGAGGTCCGGAATTTAAGCGATGGGAAGGTCCTTAAGGACATCTCCTTTACCCTGCGGCAGGGGGAAATTCTCGGGTTTGCCGGGTTGGTTGGGGCGGGCCGTAGCGAGTTGATGAAAGCCCTGTTCGGCCTGTGGCCCTTCAGCCACGGGGAAATTCTGGTGAACGGCAAAAAGGCGCTTATCCGCGATCCCGAAGATGCCATGCGTCTGGGGCTTGCCCTAGTCCCGGAAAGCCGGAAGCTGGAGGCGATTTATCCGGAAATGAGCGTGATGTTCAACATTACCCTCAAGACCCTTAAAGAATTTATCAAGGGCCTTTTCGTGGATCACGAGAAGGAAAAGGCCATAGCCCGGGAACAGGTAGAAAACATGGCGATTAAAACCCCCTCCTATTCCCAGATTATCGGGAACCTTTCCGGCGGTAATCAGCAAAAGGTGGTCATTGGGCGGTGGCTTGCCACGAAACCCGGCATCCTTATCATGGACGAACCGACCAAGGGCGTGGACGTAGGGGCCAAGGCGGAAATCTACGCCATCATGAACGGTTTAGCCGGACAAGGAGTTTCCATAATCATGATATCATCAGAATTGCCCGAGGTTATCAACATGGCCGACCGGGTTATGGTGATGAGCGCCGGCAGGATAACCGCGTGTCTTCCCCGGGAAAAACTTTCCCAGGAAGAGATAATGAAACACGCAACCCAGTTTACCGTTTAAAATTTGGAGGACAGGAGATGGGGAGTACCAACACGAAGAAGACGCTGGCGGATAACCCGCTGCTGAAACAAAACCCGGCGTTTCGGTTTGTCCGGGATAATCTTGGCATCCTGGTCGGCCTTTTGGTAATGTGCCTAATCCTGGTGATTTACGACGGTTTCAGGGGCCGTTCCGTATTCCTGACTACCAATAACATCATGAACGTTCTGCGCCAGGTGGCGACCAATCTGTATATTGCCTGCGCCATGACCATGATCATCATCCTGGGGGGCATAGACCTTTCGGTTGGGTCTATCGTCGGCCTTTCCGGATGCGTTACCGGCGGCTTAATCGCCTTTGTCCACTGGCCCATGCCTGCGGCGGTGCTGACGGGTATCATGGTGGGCGTGGCTTCCGGCGCGTTTAACGGCCTCTGGATTTCCAGAACCACGATACCGCCCTTTATCGTTACCCTGGCCATGATGAACATCGCCCGGGGCGCCGGGTATGTGTATACCGGCGGACAGCCTATCCGCATCATGTCCGATTCTTTCAATTTTATTGGTTCAGGGTATGTCTTTGATATACTCCCTATGCCCGTCATTTACCTGGTACTTATTGTGATCATTTCCAGTTATATCATGAACCGGACCAGGCTGGGCCGCCACATATACGCGGTGGGCGGCAATCCTATGGCGGCGCTGTTTTCGGGCATCAAGAACGGGCGCGTAAAGTTTTTCGCCTATGTTTTTTCGGGGACTATGAGCGGCATTTCCGGCGTGGTCCTGGCATCCCGTATGTTTTCCGGACAGCCGACGGCCGGGCAGAGCTTTGAAATGGATGCCATTGCCGCCGTCGTCTTGGGAGGAACCAGCATGTCCGGCGGGGTCGGCAAAATAGGCGGCACGGTTATTGGCGCCCTCATCATCGGGGTTCTGAACAACGGCCTGAATCTTCTCAATATCAACTCCTTCTGGCAGTACATCGTAAAGGGCGTGGTGATCCTCATCGCCGTGTATGTGGACTTTCTCAAGAAGACCCGGAAAGGAAACAAGTAGGCGGCGCTTTTAGGTTTATCATGTAAAGCGGTAATCGGTTACGAAAAAGTTTTGAAATCGCGCCCTGCGGCTGATAGAGTTACCAAGCAAAGACGCATCAGGAGGTGGTATATGCGAAAAAGCAAACTAACGGCGGTCATCAGGATTGACGAAAAAAAATGCGTTAATTGTCATGCGTGTATTGCCGCTTGCCCGGTAAAATACTGCAACAACGGCACGGGGGAAACGGTAACCATCAATCATGAACTTTGTATCGGATGCGGAAGTTGTATCCGTGCCTGTACTCACGGCGCGCGGCAAATTGTAGACGATTCGGAACAGTTTTTCGACGCGCTGGACAAAAAGGAAAAAATCATCGCCATTGTTGCGCCGGCGGCAGCTTCCAATTTTCCCGGACTGTATCTTAACCTTAACGGTTATCTAAAATCCCGGGGAGTGGAGGCGGTCTTTGATGTAAGTTTCGGCGCGGAACTTACCGTCTTTTCGTATTTAAAGTACCTGAAAGAAAAACATCCGTCTTTCTGTATATCCCAGCCGTGTCCCGCCATTGTTACGTATATTGAAATCTACCATCCCGAGTTGATCCCCTGCCTTGCCCCGGCGGATAGTCCCATGCTGCATATCATCAAAATGATTCGGGAATACTATCCCCAATACCGGAATCACCGGATCGCCGTCCTCTCTCCCTGTATTGCCAAGCGGAGGGAATTTGACGAAACCGGCCTGGGGGATTACAACGTTACGTTCAGCTCCCTGTACGAATACCTGGAACAGCGGAAGGTGAATCTTGCTTCATTTAAGCGCGAGGAATACGCCAATCCTCCGGCGGAACGGGCGGTAACGTTTTCCATGCCCGGAGGGCTCCTCATTACCGCGGAACGGGACACTCCCGGCATCGGCAGGACAACCCGGAAGATTGAAGGGGTTCACTCAATTTATCCCTATCTGACGGACGTTGCGAAAACCTTAAAGTCCGGGGGCGGCAAAAACGGGGAACTGCCGCTTCTGGTGGACTGTCTTAACTGCGAGAAGGGCTGCAACGGCGGAACCGGTACCCGGAACAGCGAAACCCCCGCGGACACCCTGGAAGCCCCTATTTGGAAACGCCGGACGGAGGCGGAGGCGAAGTACGGTGGATCGCCGTTAGTAAAAAGAAATCAACAAAACATAGCGAAGGTCCTTTCCCGTTACTGGAAGAAAGGGCTTTACGACCGTTCCTATCGGGATCTTTCCCAAAACTATACGCTGAAAATACCGAATGATCGGGAACTGGCGGCAGTTTACACGAGTCTGCGGAAATACGGCGAACAGGATATCTACGACTGTACCGCCTGCGGTTACGGAACCTGCCGCGATATGGCCATTGCGGTCTTTAACGACCTTAACCGTCCAGAAAACTGCTTCCACTACAGCCTTTCCCTTAATAAGGAAGACCGTGAAGCCATAGAATCACTGAACCAAAGCCTCAATAACCAGGCTGAAAAATCCCTTACCTTTATGCAAGACATTAATAATCTTATTAATACCCTTAACGGACAGATCCTCCAGCAGGCTACCGCCATTGAGGAATCCTCCACCGACATTGAAAAGATGATGGCCACCATCAACACTACCGCGTTCATGGCCCAAAAGAAACAGCCGGCTATTCAGTCGCTGGTAGACAATGTAGAACAGGGCCGGGCATCCATGCGCGAAACTATTGAAGCGGTAGGCAGCATCTCCAAAGGCGTTGAAGGCGTTGGCGCTGCTATAAAGGTAATCAGCGGTATTGCCGCTAATACCAACCTCCTGTCCATGAACGCCGCTATTGAGGCGGCCCACGCCGGAGACGCGGGCAGGGGCTTCGCGGTGGTGGCCAGTGAAATCCGTCGTCTTTCCGAAACAACCCGGCAGAATTCCCGGAATATCGCCGATACATTGACGGGCATCATCAACGGTATCCAGACGACTACCGCCCGATCCACCGCGACCGATTCCCTGATCAACGCCATGTCGGAAGAAATAAACAATTTTGCCGATACCATGACGGAACTCATCAATAGTCTGGGAGAATTATCTATAGGAAGCCGGGAGATCACGGACACCCTTACCCATCTGCGGGGACACACGGAAGCAATCAAGACGGGGTATCGTAATATGATGAATAAAACCCGGGATCTCGAAACGTCCATGCAGAAGATTATCGAAATGAGCGAGGCGAGCCCGCCATGATTGCCGGTCCGCCGCGGTCCTAATAGGCGACATTTCTGTACACATCTTCGTAAGAATGAAACCCGTCCCTGATGATTACGTCCATAGTATCCTTATTCACCGCAACCGGCATTTCTATGTAGGAGGGAATCATCACGCCGCTGCGGTTATCCATCAGGACATCCTGGGGAACAGGCGTCTTATCCGCCAGTGCCACGGCAAGCCGGGCCGCCTGGGATGCCAGTTTTCCAATGGGTTTGTAAACCGTCATAAGCTGAAGCCCTTCCACGATGTGTTGGCAACTGATGAGATCCGCGTCCTGACCCACCACCATTACCTGTCCAGCAAGCCGCCTTTCGGATAAAAGCTGGATGGCGGCGCTGGCAATGGCGTCGTTCCCGCAGGCGATAGCGTCAAAATCAACGGACTCCTCGAATATCGCGCCGATCTTTTCCAGGGCTTCATCAAAACTCCATTCCTCAAGCCATATTTCCTGTTCAAGCTGTACCGCTCCGGACGCAATGGCGGGATCGATAACTTCATGGAGACCGACGCTTATTTCAAAGCTGTTGTGGTCATGTACCGAGCCGTTTACCACCAGGTATTTTCCCTGGGGAACCGCGCCGATAAGGGCCTGGCCGAAAAGGATGCCCACCGCGCGGCTGTCGAAAGAAATATACGCATCCAGTGGCGTTCCCATGATAAGCCGGTCATAGGCAATCACGGGGATGCCGGCATCCCGTACCTGCCTGACCGCGCCGGCCAGTTCCTCCGTGTCATGGGCGATGACCACCAGGATATCGATATTCTGGTTCACCATGTAGTTGATCTGGGCGATCTGCTCCCGTGTTCCTCCGGCGGAAAGCTGGACTATCACTTTGGCGCCTAATTCCTGGGCCGCCGCGGAAAAGACCTTGATATCTTTATTCCACCGCTCAATGATGAAGGTGTCGGTGGCTATGGAAAACCCTATGGTTATTCCCCCCTTGTCCATTCTTCCGCTTTCCCGGTCCCGCTTCTGATCGGCGGACGAGGCGGGAGCCCGGCCCTGCCGCGTCCTATCGGCACAGGAACCGAACAAGAGAAAAACTGCCGCGGCTAAACATACCGCAATCTGTTTCATGTGTCCTCCTTACCCCGCGTATTGTGTAGGAAGCATCCCCGTAACCTTCCTGAAAATTTTGCTGAAATAGTTCGGGTCCTGATACCCCACCGCGTACGCCACCTCCTTGATATTCATCCGGGATTCCCGGATCAGCTTTTCCGCCCGCTCTATCCGCAGTTCCGTAAGATACTCAACAAAGTTCGTTTTAAGGTGTTCCGAAAAAAGGCGGCTCAAATACGCCGGGGAAATATGGGCCGCCTCCGCAGCATCCCCTAATTGGATAGTTTTCGTATACTGTTCGTGTATGTACTCCATTGCCTTGATCAGGGGTAGGGGGAAGTTTCTGGAACGGCGGAGGGAAGTCATTCTGAGGATCGTCTCGAAAGCACCGGCGGACCAGGCTTCCCATTCGGCCATATCCCTGACCGCCATGATGTCTTCCGCTGGGGAAAAAGGGGGCGGATCGCCGGCGGAACCTTGATAACAGCCGCTGCAATCGTCCAGGAGGAACATGAACACGGGGATCATCTTCGCCTTGGCCAGGGTAAAATCACTGCCGGCAAAGATGTCTCCCCACAGAAGGCCGAACAGTTTTTTTACCTCCCCGGCATCGGCAATACCAATCTTCCGGCGGAGCTGCGCCAGGCGCAGTCGTTCCCTGCTCTGAGCATCCGCGCCTTTCCGCTTGTTCCCCAATGCGGTCAGGGCTTCGCCGCAGGATTTATACAGTTCCGGCCCCCGGTAACAGCCGCCTATACCGTAATCAGGAAAATCAGGCGGCGGGAAAACCTCACGTACGGCTGCGGTGAAGTGGCGTTCCATGACTTCCCGGTCTATGTCTTCTGAGATCAGGAAAAGACCCCGGTTCAGCAGGGTATCAAAAAAACAGCGGTGCCGGTAAGCAAGCCGCTCGGCGATCCTCCCGCTCCAGGCCGGCTCTTCCGCGCCGGGGGGAAAATCCCGCGCCGGGGATGTGGCGGAATGTTCCGCTTCCACCAGGCACACGATCCCCTTATCCGAGGGCAGCCCAAACCGCGTCCGATACCGTTCCCAATCGTCTTCCCGTATTTCCTGCCAGACGGTCTTTCTCAGGAAGCGCCGCATCGGGTCCGCCTCGTCCTGGGCCGCAGTCCGCGTCTGCCCGTCCAGATGTTCCCGAACCTTGTCCAGGGTCGCAAGAAAAGTTTTTTTCGAGACCGGTTTGACAAGATAGGCGAACACGCCCAGGGGAATGGCCCGCTGGGCAAGATCAAACCGCTCGTACGCGGTGGAAAGGACAAAAACCATGCCGGGGAATTTCTGATACACGTCGGCGATGACCTCAAGCCCGTCCAGCCCCGGAATGTTGATGTCCATAAAAACCAGGTCGGGTTTCCGCTGGTAGATAAGTTCCAAGGCCTGGTACCCCGAACGGGCGGTCCC
The DNA here is from genome assembly GCA_031259515.1 of Treponema sp. GTDB lineage: Bacteria > Spirochaetota > Spirochaetia > Treponematales > Breznakiellaceae > JAIRLK01. The sequence goes on from JAIRLK010000224.1 coordinate 9,578, forward strand.
GGCCACGGTAAAGTCCCTGCCGCCTTCCAGCATGAAGGAATAGCTTTCCAGAACCGGCTCTTCATCGTCCACAATCAGAACCTTATACACGGCTCCCTCCCGGTATCTATTCGGATGGTAACCAGCGTCCCTTGCCCGCGCCCGGTTTCTATGCGTACCACATCAGGATCGCCGGGGTAGAAAAAGTACAACCGCTGAATAACGTTTTCAAGGCCCATCACCCGCGCCTGAGACGACTCGTCCAGGGAAAGGGGCCGCAGCAGTTTTTCCGCAGTCTCCTGGGACATACCGCAGCCATTGTCCCGCACTGAAAGTACCAGGCGGCTTCCCTGCTTTTCGGCCCGCACGATGATCAGCGCCCGGGGCGGCATCTCCTTAAAGGCATGAACGATACAGTTTTCTACCAAGGGCTGAATGATAGAAACCGGCGCCCTACAGGTATCTTGCAGGGTTTCATCGTAGTCCAGTACCAAATCAAGATTCTTGGGGAACCGCACCGTAAGTATTGCGAAGTAATAGCGCAGCCCCTCGATCTCATGACGCAGGGGAACAATAAGTTCTTTATTCCGGATTATGTGCCGGAAAAGCCGGGCCAGGTTATCCATGTATTCGCCGGTCCGGTCCGCCCCTTCCAGAATGGCAAGCTGCATACCCGTATTCAGCGTGTTGAAAAGAAAGTGCGGGTTCATCTGGGCTTGGAGCGCGTAGATCTCCATGCGCCGCACCAGGCCCTCCATTTTCATGTTCCTCATCTTTTCCCGCATGTATTCCTGTTTGATATTCTCCTGCCAGCGTATCTCATCAATGAACTGCCGTATCTCGTTCTTCATCCGGTTGAAGGCTTCCACTACCTGATCCATTTCCCGGACGGAACTGGTCTCAATGTCGCCGATGTCAAAGTTTCCCGCCGACAGTTCCGCCGCCATGGTGGAGAGCCGTATCAGCGGGTTGGTGAAGCCTCCTATGGATTGAAACAGCAGCAGCGTCGCAAACAGGGACGTAAAAATAATGAAAAAGAGGTTCCATACCTGAACCGCGCCGGACTCGGCAATGAAAAGTTCGTATGCGTCAAGCTGGCTGTGAAATAGTTCGGTACTGATGACTTCAATTTCCGCGTTGATATACGCCAATAGCCGCTCCATCTCGTCGTATATCCGGGTATACTCCGCAATGTTTCTGCCCCGTTTTTCTTCCATTGCCTGGTCCGCCAGATTCAGGTAGGCGTGAATCAGGGAATAAAGTTCCCGTTCTTTGAGGGAAGCGGCGTTGGCGGCAACGACGGCGTAAGACGGCAGCTTCCGCCGCAGGGATTGCGCGTCCACCAGGATACGCGCCAGGGCGTTGGAGGATCGGGTGGACAGGTACTCCAAAAGCGGCGACTGATAGGCGGATAAATCCTCCTGTATGGTCTTGATGAACCGCTCCTGTTCAAAGCCGCTGTCCGAAACGGTCTGAAGGCGCTTGGCGGAATAGAGTATATACCCCGCCGACAGGATCAGAATGAAGAACACCCCGAACACGCCGACAAGCATCCGCACCCGGAGGGAGCGGGAAAACCGGGATGCCAGGAGCTTGTGGGATAGGAGGCGCGGTCCGGCCTTCACGGCAGGGAGTCTCTGTCTATGATCTCGATCCCCGTATCTATGGAAGCCGATGTATAGCCCGTGCGCCGCAACGCCGCCAGGGATCGTACCGCTTCGTAGCCTATTCGTTCAGGATTGATCACGATGCTGCACGCGATGACCCCCTTGCGGATGTTGTCCTCTATTCCCTGGCCGGAACCGAATCCGATGACCCTGACCCGGCCAACCAGGTTCATGTCGATAAGCGTTTGGGCGGCGGCAATGGTGTCGTTGGGATCGGTGAACACGATAGTGTTGATACTGTCTGCCGCCGGGATCTCCGTTTGCGGCGGCGGATTGGAACGGAACAGCCGGTAGAGCAGAGCCTCCGCGTCCAGGGGATTCAGGTTGGTCCGCAGCCCCATGATAGGCACGGTAAGCCGCCCTCCCAAGGCTGTGGTTATCCCCATTTCCACCAGCTCCCGCTCGCCGTAGATACCCGGCGCCTTATCGCTGTAGACCACCGCAAGGCATAGCGGCCCGTCGCTGAATTTCCCCGCCATCGTCCCGATACGCCGCCCCACCTCGAAGTTGTTGGTCCCGATAAAGGGCCAGGGCTGGTCATTGGGTACATTATGGTTGATGAGTACCGCCGGAATTTGCCGCGTTCCCAGCCGGTTAAGATAACGCCGTGCCATCCCGTCTTCCAGGTAGGGGCAGACGATGACCCCGTCAACCCCGGTATAGACAGCCATTTCCAGCTCATTCTTCACCGGATCTATGGAATGAAGGGAAATCACCGCGTCCTCCTCAGCCGCCGCCTGTTCCGCGCCCCGGATAATCCCGGTAAAGAACGAGTTCCGGTTATCCGGCAGGTACAGGGAAAAATGGTAGTTCGCCGGGGCCGCCCCCTCTCCCGGAGCAGGGATGTACAGCCTGCGGGCAAGGAAAAACGATCCCAGGAAGGTCCCCAAAGAAAGTAGACCGAAAACAAGGATAAGGACCCGGAGCGGGGATTTCATACCGGAAGTATACCCCGCCAGGTGGAACCGGGCAATGCCGCCGTCCCGCGTGGGAGGCGGCATCGCCGTAGATTTCCCCGGCGCCGCAGACCCTGTTTCCGCTTTTTGAGGCGGGGTTTATCACATCCGGGGCTTGAATCCCGCGGGAACTTCTATCTCTACCGCCTCCCCAGAGGGGATTATCACATAAAAACCCGTCTTCCGGGCGAGCAGTTTGTTGCGCTTCGCGCATAAAATCCCAAGAAATCGCCGGTTAGGCGATTTTTTACCCTGCAAA
>JAIRLK010000325.1 GCA_031259515.1 Treponema sp.
CTACTGTTCCCTCTCAGCGGCTGCCGTTGTTTCAAATGGTATTACCTGCGGTGCGTCTGTGTCCAGCTTCGCAGATATTTTCCTGCCCTGGTCAGGTACAACCGGTTCGTTGAACTGACCCGTTGCGCCCTCCTTCCCCTGCTCATCTCTACCCGGCTTTTCAGGCGGGGTAAGTCTCGGGGAGTCAGTTTTACCGACTCGACCCCCCTTAAGGTATGCCATAACGTGTTCAAAGCCTCTGCGGAACGGGGAAAAAGTTCTACCGGGTGGTTTTACGGATTCAAATTACACCTGGTTATCAATGACTGTGGGGAGCTATGCTCTTTTTATCTCACTGTCGGCAATGTGGATGACCGAAATGTGGATGTTATTGACCCGTTATGCCGTGAACTGAACAGGAACTGTTTGAGATGCTGTATTGGCGGGGTACTCAGTTGATAGCGCGGCTGAGGAAGAACATGAAGAACAAACAGATGGAGATGGGACAAGGTGTTGTTACGGAAGCGGGCGGTGATAGAGTCGATGAATGATTTTCTGCAGAACATCTGCCAGGTGGAACACAGCCGGTATCGCAGCGTGGTGAACTTTCTGGTCAACCTATTGGCGGCATTATCGGCCTATAGTTTTCTACCTCATAAACCGTCCATCGGTGGTTTCGATGATGAAAGGGCTTTACCGCTCCTCTCTTAACTTTTCATCGAACTCATCACGTATTTAAGAATAACTGCAAAAGTTCATAGAAGGTTATGGTAAAAAATGACCAAATTGTTACCGTAACGCATTAAAAGGACCTTATAATTCAGAACACTTTGGTCATTTTTTAGGTTGAACCGAGCTTTTTAAACTGAGAATTGCTGAGGGCGGCTAAAGCCCCATGAAGACTTTAGGGGAGCCGCCTATTTCCGGTCGAACAGGCCTATCTCATATCCCAGGGCGAGAGAAGAGATGTACCGCCGGTAACTCACCGGCAGTGAGCTTTCAATAGCCGTAAGGCCCAGATCGGTTGAGTACCGCAGATCGAAAAAAGCGGTTCCCCGCTTCCCGGCCTTGACCCCAAATTTAAAGCCCATGCTGTACCCCCAGGGAGTGGAGTTTTCGGCGGCGGAGGAAAGATACCAGAGATAGTACATTCCCCCATACAAACTCAACGCAAAGGGACCGGGTTTGTAATTCAGCTTTACGAGCAACGGCGCCATGATGGATAACAAAGCCATGTCCGATGCATTGCCCTCCACATCGGGAAGGTTAAACGTATCCACGGTAAAAATCGCTTCTCCCTGCATACCGAGAAACACATTGCGCTGGCCCCACGGAACCCGGAGGAACTGAAATTCAGCCTGAAAAGCCGCTTCCCAGGTAAACCCTAAATCCTTGGGAAGATCAAATTCAAAGTTATAGAACCGGGGGGATATTCCGGCCCTCAAGCCCAGGTAGAGCCACCGGCTTTGCCAGGTTTGCGCAGCCACATCAACGCTGACTGCGGGAATTTCCTCTTCTTCCTTTGAGGAACCCGTTACGGCCGGGGAATCCTTTACGACAGCGGTATTTTCCTCCGCCCCGGCCTCCTTCAACATTTCAGGAACCGTGTCAAGAACCGGCAAAACCGAATAAAGCGACCAGCTATAAAAAGGAACCATGGACAGGGCATCGTCAAGCCGCCGGTAGTCGAAGATCTCTGAAAAAATCAAAGCCGGAGGATCTTCAAGGGTCCAGAGGGATACATCCACTACCGAAATCTCTCCTTCCTGGCTGATTACCCCGTTGATAAGATACTTTGGATTCCACATCCGGTCCGCCGCAGAAAGCCTTTCACGCACGGGCGGCGTTTTTAAGGTATTCGTGGATTGTCTAATCGTATATCCGCTTGTCCGGGAGATCCATTCCAGTTCCATATACATGGCCGAACCCAATTGAGCGGCATCCGCCGTATTGACGCCGCTAAAAGTCATAAACAAAACAGAAACAGCGTCTTCACCCCTTATTGTTTGAGCGGAAGCAAATGCCTGAATTACCATGAAACAGACAAAAAACGGAAGAACCTTTCTTAATCCTCTCCACAAATGCGCCGCCATCCTCCTAATTTTATGCTATATTTTATTAGGGCGCAGCCCTTTTGGTTAATACCCCGGAGCTTGCTCCGAGGATTCTTTATTTATCGGCAAATCCACTTTATAAGGTAAATTATGAATCAAAGAGCCTGGACAGCATTTTCCGCAACGCGGGAACAGTATAAAACATGGATTGAAGACCTCCGGCAAAGCCTCCCTGAACTGGGCGCCTTTCAGCAGGACCTGGTGAACCGCCGCGCCGGGCCGGACTACAGAGTAGAAACCCCCATCGTTTACAACGAAGCCCTGGACGAGGTTACCCCTGAGGATGGCATTAAATTCATTCTGGTGGCGGATAATCCCGGCAGACGCGAACAAGCTGCGGAAAACCGCCGCTACCTGGTAGGACCCGCCGGCAAACTTGCGGAAAAGTTCTTCCGGGAAAACCCCGGATTGGGTATAGACTTCCGCAAAAATACGCTTATCTTGAACAAGACCCCCATCCACACCCCCCGCACCTCCGAACTGTCGGAGCTATGCCGCTACGGAGGGGAAACAATCGCCCACGCCATCGCCGCCTCTCAAGAAACCATGGCCCGCCTGTTGTCCGCGTTTCACGACATTTTGGCCCCCGTCCAGGTCTGGATTATCGGCTATTCCGAAATGCGTACCGGCGGCATCTTTGAAACCTATACCGAAACCCTGCGATCTCTGTACAAACGCCGTCCCAAACGCAGAGCGGAATTATTTTTCTACCGCCACTTTTCTATGAACCAATTCACCATTGATCTGCGCCAAAAAAGCCGGTCCGGGGAGAACACCGAACAGGCGCTGATCCGTATAGGGGCAGCCTACCGGGAACGTGTGTTGGGAAAATAAAAAAACCAGCGGACTCTGCGGCCGCCGGTAGGAGAGAACTGTTTGTAATCCAGCGGCTGTTTAACCTTCAATTTGCAACAGCCGCTGGATAGTGATGATCTAAACTAAACTACCAGGCATCGTTCATATCATCGGGGTCCCGATCGTTTTCGGCAAAGAGATCGGTAACAGCCCGGAGGTCATCGAAGTATATGTAATAACTACCCTGGGCTTCTGTGGGATCGCAATTAATGCGGAAACCGGTGACCCTGATTCCCATCTGGTTGTTGTAGTGATAGTTCCGCTGAACAATACCATTTTTGCCGTCTTCCGCCTGCGGGGGTATCGCAACGGTCAGGCGTTTCCAACCCTGGAAATTCAGCTTGCCCATATAAAGCTCATAGGACCTGCCAAAATAATCCTGGATAAGGATGTTCAAGGTATGGTTAAAGTTACGGCCTGCTACCCATACCGAAATGGTCTTGGTGATTCCTTCAATAGGAATGGGACGCACCGGATAAACGGTAAAATTCGTGTGTCCTCTGCGGAGAAAATCAACACGGGTACCCAATACGTATTGATCCGGAATATTCTGGCCCTCTTCTTCCTCAATAGGCTCTTTACCCGAAGGCCCGCCGGCAAACAACCGGCTTATGGAATACCCCGAATCAGAAGAGATGGAAGAAGACCAATACCCTTCATGCTCGAATTTATCCACCGAAATTTCTTTTAGTTGCTGCTGCGCGGTCTCTATCCCAAGATATTCAGGGTTCGTAGCCCCTATCTCTTCCTGAGCCCACAGACTCCCCGTCACCACCAGCAATACCGCTATAATAATTCCGTATCGTTTCATCTGCGGCCTCCTTAATTAGTCTCTGAATCTGAACCGGTCCAAAGTTCCTGAACCCTTGCCGGGTTAGCCAATTCATCCCCGTCAAAAATTGATTCAAAGGTATCGGTAAGTACCTTGAATTGATCGAAATACACATAAAAATCGTTCACCTGTTCCTGGGGCGGCGTCCAGATGCGAAACTTGATAAAGCTTAACGAAGCAAGCCGGGGAAGCACTCTTTTGCCCTGGGGGAGAGAAGGAGGAACCGTAGCCTTTAAGTTCTTCCACCCCTGGTAAGCGATATTCCCTAACTCAATTACATGAACCACTCCCTGGTAATCCCTAAGGTATGCTTCAATCCCATAATTGAGATTAGAACCCCACACCCACATATCCAGGGACCTCACCCGTCCGGGTAGAGGGATCTCCACCGGCGCTGGTTCGCCATCTCCATCCTGGGCCTCACCGTCCTCACCTCCGGAAGCCACCGGGTACACGTCGATCCAGTTATAACCCTGACGATTAAACTTACCATGCACCCCCAGGATCTTGAGGTCTTTTCCCTCGCTGTTGGAACCGAAAAGAGCCATAGGCCACAACGGGAGGTAACTTACCTGCGGGAAAGTCTCTTCATCAGTTTTAGTGGCAAATTTACTGGCCGCTACCTTCCAATCATAGTTGGAATCACCGTCAAACGACTCTAAAATAATAGATTCCAGATTGACGGTATTCTCGTCTCCAAATACCACCGTCACTCCGAAGACTGCCATTATAAGTAGAATCAACGAAAAAAATTTGAAACTGCCTTGTTTCATCCCATACTCCTTTTTCTTTACGTTTAGAAAAGAGGTCATTCTGATTATATTTCCTTGTCCTATCTTTGTCAAACCCCTAATAAGGGCTTTTACATCAATATTACAAAATTATAAATCCGGATCCTTTTGCCGGATTATACTCTTAATCTTTCGCAGGAACTCCTTTCCCGCGATTCTTTTCTCCAAAACCAGCGCTTTCGAGGGAATATCCGCTTTTTCCCGTTTCCCCGCCGCCATAGCCGCCGCCGGAACAACCTGCGCCCAGGGCGAATCGTCAAAGACAACCTTAACCATGCTGTTCGTTACGGCGGGGTCCAGCCATGAAACCAGAATTACCGGTAAAGTCAGATTCTGGCCGAGAAAGGGTTCCGCCGCGCCGGTCAGTACCACACAGGCAACCGTCCCGGGAACAACATAATCATCCCCGCTCCTCACCTCAAAGGGGGCCAAAGGGTAGTCTTCGGCTTTAAGCCCCTGGTTAAAGGCTTCCCAATCCTCCGGAGAGACCAGGTCGTCCCTAAGGAACAGGATTTCCCCCGGCTGCCGCCCCTCCCCTCCGTCCCCCTTCCCGCCGCTTTGGTTCCCGGCAAAAGCCGCCGCCGCCCGGCCTATCTTAAAGTAATCCCCCGCCGTATCAGCCCTGATGCCGGGAAGGTTCGTACCCGCCGGGCTTCCCCGTATCCGCCCCAAAAGGACCGCCGCCGGAACGCCGGGATAATCCTGAATGTACTGTTCGGCCTCCCGGTAATACCGGTAAGGGAACAACACACAGTAGGGCCTTTCCGAAGCGGAGGCCACCGCGAAAACCGCCACATCGGTTCCGGCGTTTTCGGCGATTCTAACGGTTTTTACCCGCCGGAAAAGCCTGATGGAAGTTTCGGCCTGTGTTTTCATGCCCCGAACCCTTCCGTAGAGATGGTCATACACAAGGTCGGTAACCAGCAGGACCGGGGGCCGAAGGAAAAACACCGTTCCTGTTCCTATTATAAAAATCGGAATAACCATCAAAAACAATAGGGGTTTTTTACTTTTTCCTTTCCGGGTCATCGGACTTATTGTATGACCCCGGCTAAACTCTGTCTATGGGTGTCCTTGACCAAGGCCGGTTCCTGCCGTACTATAAAACAAGGCCCCGGTTAGGGGAAACTCAGTCTGTGTAAAAACTAAGGAGCGTTATATGACCAGTTATAAAGAATTAGGGTTGGTCAATACCGTTGAATTGTTCAAAAAAGCGGTAAGCGGCGGTTATGCGCTGCCGGCGTATAACTTCAACAATATGGAACAGTTACAGGCCATCATACAGGCCTGCGTGGAAACAAAATCACCGGTGATCCTTCAGGTCTCTTCGGGCGCCCGGAAATATGCCAACCAGAACCTGCTGAAAAACATGGCCCGGGGCGCGGTAGAATACGCCCACGAGCTGGGCTGCGATATTCCTATCGTGCTGCACCTGGACCACGGGGATAGTTTTGAACTTTGTAAGGATTGTATTGAGACCGGGTTTTCGTCGGTCATGATCGACGGTTCCCATCTGCCCTATGATGAAAATGCGGCTTTGACCAAAAAGGTCTGCGAATTCGCCCATTCCCGGAAGGATTATGTGACGGTGGAAGGAGAACTGGGGGTCCTGGCGGGGGTTGAAGATGATGTTTCCTCTGAACACAGCCATTATACCCAGCCCGATGATGTTGAAGACTTTGTAAAGAAAACCGGGGTGGACTCCCTGGCTATCTCCATAGGTACCAGTCATGGGCGTACCAAATTCAAGCCCGAACAGTGCACCAGGGACGCCAACGGTATCCTTATTCCCCCTCCTCTGCGGTTCGACATCCTTGAAGAAATCGAAAAGCGCATCCCCGGTTTCCCCATCGTCCTGCACGGCTCCTCATCGGTACCTATCGAATACGTCAAGATAATTGAGCAGTTCGGCGGCAAACTGAAGGATTCCGTGGGCATCCCCGAAGAGCAGCTTCGCCGGGCCGCCAAAAGCGCGGTTTGCAAGATCAACATTGATTCCGACGGCCGCCTGGCCATGACCGCCATCATCCGCAAGGTTTTTGCGGAAAAGCCGGAAGAATTTGACCCCCGCAAATACCTCGGCCCTGCCCGGGACGAACTCAAGAAGATGTACGCCCACAAGAACGCCAACGTCCTGGGTTCCGCCGGGCAAGCGTAATTTCGCGGGTTCTTGAGGGACCTTATATGCGCCCTTTGAGAGCCCGGCGCAGGGAAAGGCTTAGGGAAAGAACCGGCGGCATAAGGGTTGCGGCAAGAAGAACCCAGCCCAGGGGGAGGCGCCGGCAAAAAAAGGCCCAATAGCAGGAGGCGGCCGCCAGAGGCAGGGCCGTAATGCCGAAAAGGGCTACGGTCATCCGGAACCGCCGTTTCCCCTTTGAGAGGGACCGGGCAAAGAGGGGTATCCCCAGGGCAATGGCCGTCCATAACACGGGGACCAGCGTCAGAAAGACGGGATCCCGGCGGCCAGCCGGGTTTACGGAGCGGAATATTCCTTCGGGGACGAGCCAGAGCAGGGCGAAGCCTGCGGGATCTCCGGGAGGGGGGATGATTTTAAGGGCGGAAAAAAGGGCAAAGAACAGAAGGGGAAGCAGCGCCGGGAGGCTGACCGTATCCACCAGGGTCGAAAGCCACCGTGAAAACCCGAATTCCCCGGGAGAAATCCAGGGAGCGGTTATATAACGGACCAGGGCGCAGGCGCTTCCCAAAAGCAACGCCCCCAGGCCGCCGGAATTGTTTGCCTTTGACGGCCTAAGGGAAATCCAAAAAAAATAGAACAGCGGCGTCCAGAGAAAACAAAAGAGGTTCATGCGTTACCCTAACACGGGAAAAGCGGTAACTCAAGCCATCGGGCGTACAGCAATGGTACATTTAGCACTAAATGCGGAAAAATCCCCAAATGCAACAGGCTCTCAGGTGTAAAAGGCGAGTTTTGGAACAGCCTCTAGTGTTAACGGTAAAATTGCTGATGAGGCAATGCGGCCTCTTGTTTTTTTCACCTTTACGCTATATCCTTTTAT
>JAIRLK010000267.1 GCA_031259515.1 Treponema sp.
TCCCGCCGGGGCTTCGTGGTTATGGCTATTGACGCCTACTCCCACGGTCTGACCCAGGCCCCAAACAAGGAATTTGACCTGCCGGTAAATGATTTGGGAATCTATTCGGCGCTGCAGTACCTGGGACGCCTGCCCTTTGTGGACAGGGACAGGCTGGGCCTTACCGGACATTCCATGGGCGGCGGGGGAATCCGCTTCGCCGCCCTCCGCGCCTTTGAGGAAAAGAAGCGGGACAGTTCCGTGGCGGTCCCCAAGGCAATCCTGATCACGTCCAATTCCTTTGCCATTGTGAAGGAACTGGATGATGATCCGATAAACGCCTGGCCGGTAAATTACGCGGTCAGCTTTAGCGAATACGATGAGTTTGTCAGTATTATGTGGGGAGTTGCCAAGGGCAAGGATTACAAGACCAGCCCTGCCTTTATTAAAGGTATGGGCTTTGACGGGGCCGAATACGGGAACTTCTACGCCTATGGGAACAGTACTCCCCTCAGCCGGGATGAGGCGGTTGCCGCGGCGAACCGGTGGACCCTGCGGGCGGGATTTACCATTCCCCATGCCCATTCGAGTATGACCTTCAGCAACAAATCGACGGCCATTGCCCTGCGGTATTTTGACATTACCCTGGCCGGCGGGAAGCTGGAGGGACAAATTCCCTATACCAATCAGGTTTGGCGCTGGAAGAACGTGGGGGGCGGCGTTAATCTGGTGGGTTTCCTTCTGTTGATTTTCAGCCTGGGACTGTTCTTGCTTAACCGGCCCTTCTTTAAAACCATTGTACACCCTGAACCGGAAAGCTTGACCACCATTGTCACCGCCAAAGACAAGGTCATCTACGCGATTTTCTATGTGGTCGCGCTTTTTGCGCCCGCCTTTCTCTATGTGTGGGCGGTTGGCGTGCCGATCTATCTGCCCTATATCCCGGGTTTTATAATACCGGTAATCTTTAAGGTAAACCGCTATTTTCAACTGCCTACCGCCAACGGGCTTGTATTTCTGCATCTGGTACTGACGGTGTTTTATATCGCCCTTTTCGCGGTTATCTACTTTGGGCTTGCGAAGAAGAAGGGGGCAACCCTGGCAAGTACCGGCTTAAAAGTTACGCGGCAGGAATTTGGAAAATCCCTCCTCCTTGCGGTGCTGGTGTTCCTTTTTGGGTATTTTGCCGTGAGCCTGTGTACCTATTTCTTCCATGTGGATGTGGGGTTCTTTAAGTTTGTCTTCAAGCCCATGCCCGATTTTAAGTGGTCCTATTTCCTGCGCTACCTGCCCTTCTTTTTTGAGTATTACCTGGTTACCGGAGTTTTGCTGAACGCCGTTACCCGGATCAACAAACAGAAGGAATGGCTTAATACGGCGTTGATAGTTTTTGCCAACGTGGGAGGTCTCGCGCTTCACCAGATATACAATTACGTAACTCTGGGCATTACGGGCCTACAGGGGATTCCCATAGTTCCCGGTACGCCTCTCCCCAACGCCCTTTCGGGGATACTTATGTATGGGCTGCTTTTTATTCTGCCCGTTATCGCGCTTATCGCCCGGGTGTTTTATAAAAAGACCGGCAGGGTTTGGGTGGGATCCATACTGAACGCGCTGGTGGTTACCTTTTATTTGGCCTGTGGCGCCACGGTTGCCTTTATTCCATAAGAGGAGGGGTAGCCTGCCGGCTCTCCAGAGCCGGCAGGGGCAGCCTATTTTTGCTATTCTGCGCTGATCAGCAGCTTGTCTATCCTTTGCGAATCGCAAGTTCTCAAAATACACTATATAGAGGGTGTCGAATTTACGGAAAATTTACCAAATTTGAAGAATTTGCGGCATACGAGTATAGGGCAAATCGCGAAAAATCAATTCTAAGGGTAAACTCCACAAACTTTTGGCGGGGGTCCTTATTGTCCCGGCGAGTCTCCGCCCTCAATCCGGCTGTACAGCCGCGCCCTGAATCCCATACGCCTGACATCGCCTTGGCGGATAAACCCCTGGGGTTTGCGCCGGTCAAACCGTTCCGCGCCGGAGGCGGAGAGCGCCGCTATCAGGAACCCCCCCGGCATCAGCAGCGCCGTCAGGGCCGCCCACCATGCGTCCAGCCGTTCCGTACCCCCGGCTTGCGGAAGGGTTTCGGGGAAAAAGGCGATAAGCCTGTACGGGCCAAAAGCGGCCAGGGCCGCCTGATCCAGGGCCGGGTCAACAGCCGGGAGCAGCGTTATCTCCGTCCCGCCGCAAGCGCGAAGCGTATTGTAACGGGCCGCTTCCAGGGAAAGGATATTCCGCCCGGAAAAGACCCAGCGCCCAACCGGAGCCGGGCCGCCCTCCAGCCTCGCTGCGGCCAGCCGCACCGGGAAATGCCCCTGATCCGGCTCGAAAACGAGGACCGGGGTAAGCATCCCGCCGGCGGACGTTCCCGGTTCTTCCGCCTCCTCCGCCGGAACACGCCGCTCCGTCCTCCGTTTCAAATTACTCAACAGCTTTACCGCCGTCTGAACGGCGCCGCCGGGGGTATCGAAATCAGCCACGCCATGAAAAGCGTCGATGTGATACGAAACCTTTTCCAGGGTATAGCCCGCGGAACCCCGAAAGTAAGCCGGCCATTTTTGCAGGAAAGAAGCGCTCTCCGATCGGTCTAACCGGTCTGAATCACCGGCCGGGTTTTGGTCCTCCGGATGCTCCCGCCGCCGGTAAATGAAAATCCAGTGCTCCCGGCCCTGTTCCTCGTATACCAGGGGAAGTCTCAATTCGGCGATTCGGGAGCGGAAGAGGCTTGCCAGGGGGCTTACCACCACTATCATCGCCTGGCCGCCGGCGCTCAGGAGGGCCGCCGACCGGGAAACAAAGTCCTGTAGTACAGGCTTGCCGGTTTTTGCCGGGACATTGGACAGGATAAGGTCCCAGCCTCCTTCCGGCGGCCCGCCAGCCAGCAGAGGCTCGGTGTGGGCAGTCAGCAACGCGGGGGAAACGCCGTTCAGGGCCGCGTTGTAGAGGGTGAATACCCGGGCAAGCTCGTCCCGGTCCTGGGCCCGCACCCGTCCGTCCCAGCCGGCCTGTACCGCGCCCAAGGCCAGAAGAGCGCGGGCGGCGCAGATCCCCAGGATCCCGGCTCCGGAACCCGCATCAAGAACGGAACGGGGCAGGGGCTGTCCCGCAGCCAGGGCTTCGTCAATTTTATGAGAGAAAACCTTGAGCAAACGCCGCGTTCCCGTGTCCAGGCCCGCAGAACTAAACAAGCCCTGGGACAGAGCGAAGTTAAATTCAATACTCCTGAACTTAAAAGAAATGGACTTGTGGGAATAGACATTTATACAGGGAGAAACCAGAGGAAGCGGGCATCCCGGCGCGGGCCGGCCGGGACCTTTCTGTTTAGCCGTTTACCCGCTCCACGTATTCGTTTGTTTCGGTATTGACCAGGATGCGTTCACCCTGTTTGATGAACAGGGGAACCCGGACGGTCAGACCCGTTTCGGTAACAACCGGCTTGGTGGCCCCCGAAACGGTGTCGCCCTTCACGTAGTTTTCCGACTCGGCAACGGTGAACACCACCTTATAGGGGATCTTGATGTCGATGACCTTGCCTTCCCAGATGGTCAGTTCGTAGGCTTCTCCGTCTTTCAGGTAATATTTTTTTTCATCCATCTCGGCAATGGGCACCTCGTACTGGTCATAGGTTTCGTTGTCCATGAAGTGAAAGTTGTCCTGATCCGCATACTGGTATTGGCAGGTATGAGTATCCACCGTGGCATCTTCAACTTCCTGCTGGGTGGGAATGGTCATGGCTAAAACCGAGCCGTCTTTGATACTCTTCATTTTAATCCGGGCAATGGCGGTTCCTTTTCCGGGATTGTGAAATTCCCGTTCAATAACCAGATACGGCTGTCCTTTCTGGAGCAAACAGCTTCCTTTAACAATATCTCCGCCTCGTATCATTCAATTCCTCGCTTAATGATTTATTCGATATATTTTCCGTAACTATTCAGTCGTAGCGTGATTTTAGAGCTTTTCTTGTTCTCCAATGCTTTAACAAAGGGGGCTGCTACCCCCTTTCGCTCCCAATCGGCTCATTTCGGGGCTAAAAGCCCCTTCATTCCGCCGATTTTCGCTATCCCCCGTAGGGTGACTGAATAGTTACTATTTTTCGAGTATACCGGAAACGGCGCGTGTCCGTCTACTTAGAGGAAGGGGAAGTCCAGGATAAACGCGCGAACAATAAACGCCGGCATTATGATATAACCGGGTACTACGCCTGCCCCTGGCCGGCTACTGGGGAGAGAGTTTCAGCCGGTATTCGGCGGTCCAGGAGGCTTCCTCCTTCAGGAGGACCGCCGTTACCGGGAGGACGCAGGTGGACTGGTAAAGCGATACGTTCTTGCCGTCAATGGGACAGGTAACCCGGGTAGGCTGCATGTAGGCGTTAAAGTTCCGGTCCGATTTCAGGGTAAGGATCACTTCATTTTTAAGGTCTCTGAATTCAACGCCGGCGGTGTCCGGTATGGTTCCTTCGGCATGGGGGAGGGCGTTTTTCGCCTCGTCGCCCGGCTTCAGGATGCGCTGATAACTATCCCCCTCTCCGGGAAAGGACAGCTCAAGACGGGGGATAAAGTTGAACTCCATGTCTTTGCCGCCCCGGTTGGTCAGGGTGTATATGACCGAAAGGGTGTCTTTGTCAAGATGATAGGTCTTCTCAATTTCCACAGAACCTAGGGGCAGACTCGTATTGGGAGCAAGGCGGAAACAGGCTTTCCTATGGGCCTTGTCCGCTTCACGGACTTCGTAGCGCTCCAGGACGCAGCACCGGACCGGGAAGCCGGGCCGGTGGTCCGCCACCGCCAGGACTTCGGGAGGAAAGTCAGGGGGCGCCAGAAAATCGGCGAAACCGGTCCTAAAACGGTCGGAAACGGCATCTTTTTCCTGTATTTCCAGGGTGGCAAGGTAATTCCATGGCTTAGGCAGATAATCAAACTCAAAAACCCCGGCGCCCAGGGTTTTTATATAGCAGTTGATGTACTCGCCCTGGAACAGGTATTCATCCTCCCCGTCAAGATCAAAATCCAGCGTCATAAGAGAGGGGATAAAAACGCCCTTTTCACGGGTGATCTTCTCGGCCCCCAGCAGGGCCCGGTAGGCGGCGTTCCTGGTCGTGTTCCGGTATATCCCGCCCCCCGGCCTCCGGTAGAAGGAATCCAACCCTTGAGCTTTCCAGAGGGATTCCCGGGCGTTGCGTTTACGGGCCTTATCCCCCCTCAGTTGGTTGATGAGGACATGGATGAACATCATCTTGGCATAGATGCGGTTCGCTTCGGGATAGGTAATGAGGAATTGCCGGGGAGACACATCAATTTGGGGCCGGCCGTCTTCGCCGGACGAATCCTCTACCGGTTCTCCCTCAAACGAATCGGGAAAATAGGCTCTGGTCAGTCCCTGCCGGTTCTTATAGAGCTTTGCGGGAGTATTGAAGTCCGCGAAAGATTCGCAGGCGGAAAGCTCCTCAAAAAGACGAAACAAGCCGTCTTCGATTTCCTGAATATTCCCGCTTTGCTGTACCCATTGCTCAGGAAACACCGAAATAACCCGCCTTCCGCCCGGGGGAATCTCCAGGGCCAGATGTTCCACCGCGTGGGTCAGCTTCCCCGCCGTAAAATCCCTGGTTAGCTGGCTGGATATAGGGAATACCGTGATAATCTTACCCTGATCCTCCGTGATATGAGGGGTATACAGGGCTTCGCCGGACAATCCCGCCTGGATAAACTGTTCCTCCCGGAGAAAGGTATACCCCATACCGGAGCTATGCAGAACCCCCGTGAGGCTCTGATCCCAGGCCAGGGCGGGCAACCAGCACCCCTGCGGGCGCTTGCCGAATTCTTTCCTGATGTATGTCGTCATAAGCTCAATCTGACCAAGTTTATCCGTCAAGGGCAACAGCGGCAACAGGGGTTCATAAAACGCGCCCCCCAGCAATTCCACCTGTTTCCGGGCGACAAGGTCCTCTACGAGAGAGAGATATTCTGAATGAGCCTTGTCCAGCCATTGGAGTAAAAAACCGGAATGGTGTAAAACTGCCTGTATCTCGGGAAATTTATTTAATGCCGTGATAAAAGGTTTTAGTTTTTTCAAATAAAAACGCTCTAATTCATCATCCCCCATCCCGTACGGAATATGATTATGGGAACCTATGATCAGAGTCAGGGGGACACTCATTTTAGCTATTGTCATGTTCTTATTTTCGACTATTTTAGGACTCAATTTTAGACTACATTTACTAATATAAACCGTTGAAACCGGAAAGGGAAAAGAACGAACCAATGGGGGTCCTGTTCGCGTACACGGGTCTTTTAACCGCATATCGAAGACCTATCTTCCCGCCAGAACTTGCAAAAGCACAGCCGCGGCGGAAGAAAAGATCAACGACATAAGGCCCATAGATATGAACAGAAGGGGCCTGCCCCGCAGGGTAAATGGAATCCGCTCCAGGGACGAACGCCGGTGTATGTCCCGCAGGATAAAGGCGGCCGCCGCGCCGCCCAAGGAAAACCCCAGGGAAAGGACCGCCGCTTCCAACAAGGAACCGGCAAGACGCAGGGTCAGGATAATAGCGGCTATGGTAAGGCCGTCATAAGCGGTTATGGTGGGAAACAATTCGGCGGGCGATAATTCTTCGAGTACCGGTGCGGGCAGCCGCCTGGCCAGGCGGCTACCGGGACACAGGAAACGCCGGCTAAGAGCTTCAAGCCCTTTCCCCGCCGCCGTTATCAGGGGGAAGAGCACAAAATATTCCAGATACCCCAGGGCCAGGGGGCTTAAAACATACGAAAAAAGAAGCCAGAACAGGAACGTCGAAAAGAAGAGTATTCCCCATTGAAAGAGGATGTTCCTGATGATCCGTTCCGGACGGGCGCCCATATCCCGTATCCCCAAGCCCATTTGAAGCATCAGGTTAAGGGAAAGACCCGAAAAAACCGCCAGGATAATGATGCCGTTCATAGTTCCACCTGGTTTTTCGCCGGTTCCCGGTGGAATTGGCGTTTTCTCTCCTGCCGGTACAGGGCAAGGCCGTAACCGAAAAGCAGGAGCGCTCCGGCGGAACCGCCTATAACCTGTATGGGGAAAAGGGAGTTCTCCCCGTTGCCGAGCAGCTTGATGCAACCCCTCATGCCTCCGGGAAGTGAAAGGGACCCGAAGCCCAAAGGTTCCCGTACCAGGGCAAAGGCCAGAATCAAAAGCCCCAAGGTCAGGGATTCAAAGGCGGCCCGTATCAGCACGTCCCTGGGGGACAGGGTTTTAAGGCGGGGAAATACACCGGAGGCGATACCGTATACCGGCGCCAGGATGATAAACAAGGAGGTTTCCGCAGCCAGGAAGGGGATGGTAAGGCAGAGGATGAGGTGATATACGCTCCCTAAAAAAGCGGACAAGCAGACCAGGGCAAAGCTTTCCCCTTTTTCCGGTAATAACGGAGACGCAAGCCGGAAGATTAGGGCGGTTAAGGCGTATACCCAGACCAGAGCGCCCAAGGTTACCAGGGCAAACGCGGTACGGCTTGACGCCATGATGAGGAGACCCACCCCGATAAGGGTGGAAAGGGGGGATCGGTATCCCCAAAAAAGGTGGTTTTGCAACTGCGGATTATTCATCCTTATCCTCCCTGGCACGGCGGAGCAAGGCGTAGCTTGCCTCTATACGCCGGACATAGATGTGGAACTGCCCCTTGGGGATCCTATCGAATATCGCCTCCCCGTGAAGGCTTAAGGGAATGAGGGGACCGGCCTTCCCGTCCTGAGAAACCAGGGCCAGGAAGGGGGTAAAGACGCCGTCAACCGCCGCGGTGAAGACCACCGCCCAGTCCGGAGAATTGACGGTGGTAAACCAGGTCCCCGCCTGGACAGCCCGGCCCGGCATACCCCAGGTGGAGAGGGGGGGGCCCAGGCGCGTTTCCTCGCCCCGGGCGGTAAGTATCCTGTTCACCGAATTGAGAAGCGCCCTGTTTCGTACCGGCTGGGTAAAGCCCCACAGCAGGGCGCTGATCAGCATCAAACCGGCTGTCCAAGCGGCAAAAATCCCCATACGCTTAACCGGCGGCGGGATATTTTTAAATTTCCCCAGGGTCATGCCGGCCTCCTCGTCTCGTTAGGAATGGGGTTATGAAATATCCGGCTCTCTATGGACCGAATCACCGGGGTCAGTATATTCAGCAGGGCAATGGCAAAAAACGCGCCGTAGGATTCGCCGCCCCGGTACTGGAAGAAGAAGGTTAAAACACCGCCTAAACAGGCGGCGGCCAGGGCCCCTATCCTGGTTTTTGTCCCCGAAGCGGGTTCCTGGGCCAGAAGAAAGGCGGCGGCTATCGTTCCGCCGGAGAAAAGCCCGTAAAGGATATCGCCTTTTCCCAGGCCCTTTCCCAATAAGACTATCCCCGGTGTGGTTTCGATCACGCCGCCGTTTATGAAACCCGGCAAGGCGCCGAAAAAACGGACAAGGATGGCATAGACGCCCAGGAAAAGGGGGGCAATCCAGGCCCGGCCTATCTGAGAAGCGGAGATCAGAACGGCGCCCAGCAACAGGCCCAGGAGTCCCCGGTCCGCGATGATAGACGGGACCGATGAAAAGAGAAGATCGATGTACCCTTCGGGCAATTCCGAACCGGTCAGGGCAAAGATCGTATTGTTCAGAAATCCCGTAATGTTCCCGTCCAGGGAACCGAGAAAAGCAAGAAGTTCTTCGGAAACACGAATTCCCGCAGGGGGAACCCCCATCAGGGCTTTTTCAAAGGGACCGGGCCACGCGAAGCGAACGAACAGCCAGCCGCCAAGGGCGGGGTTCAGCCAATTAGCCCCCAGTCCGCCGAAGCTCTGCTTGACTACCGCTATGGCAAAAACAACTCCCAGGACGGCAATCAGGGGGTTTATCTGATTGGGCAGGAGCAGGGTAAGCACCAGGGCCGAAGCAATGGCGCTCCCGTCCCGCAGGGTACGGGTCCCGGTCATCCGGTTAATCACGAATTCCGTAGAAATCGCCGCCGCCGCCGCCGTAAACGCAAGGCCCAGGGAGGTAAAAGAATCGGTCAGGGAAGATTGGAGTATTCCCAGTCCGGCGCAGACGCTTACTATCACCATCCGCGTCGTCGTAGAACGGGCAAGATTTATCTGAGGACGCAGTAACAAAACCCGTGGAAACCGGTTAGGCATTTCAATTCTCCCCCAAGGCGTATTGAGTGATGGCGGTACTGAGCGGCAGACGGGAAGGGCACACCACTTCGCAGCATCCGCAACCGTGACATTCTCCCCTTCTGCCTATGCCGCCCTTCTTCCCGCTTATCAGGGACCGTTTGTACAGTTCTTCCGGGTCAAGACCCACCGGGCATACGGGCCTGCATTCCCCGCAGTTGATGCAATCGCGGCTCCGTTCCCCGCCGGCACGGGCGTTCAGGAGGGCAAAAAACGCGGTACTGGTCTTGATCACCGGTTCGTCTAGGTCCGTTACCAGCCGGCCCCGGATGGGCGATCCTGATGCGATACGTTTGGGGTTTCCCGCAAAACCGCCGCATTGGGCGAAAATTTCTTTAAGCCGGGTCCCTATCCTCGCCCTCATGACCTGGGGCGCCCTGACCGCCGAACCCCCAACCGCTATATACCGGTCCAGAATAGGCTTTTTAAGTTTTACCGCGTCATGAACCGCCGCCAAGGTAGCGGGGTTCAGAATGAGGAGATCCCCAAGGCTCGCGTTTTCTTTTTTTTCGTAAAGCCTGAGCGCCAGTTCCAGTTCCCGCCTGTTCCGCTGGGGATACTGAGAACCCACCAGGACCAGGGACGCGGGAATGTTCCACTGATCCGCCTCCGCCAACAAATCGGCCCCCAGGCTCTGTTCCCGATGAGAAACGGCGAAAACAATGCGAGTTACTCCAGCAGCCTTTGCGGTGATGGCGCTTCCCTCCACCACGGCCTTGAGCCGCTCCCGGCAGAGGACATAATCCGCCGCCAGCCAGGGATCATCGAACACGCACCTGACCACCAGGGTGAAGAGATCCGTAACGGACTTGTAGCCGGCGATCAGTTCCGAAACCGGACGCCCGGGTATTTCCATTTCGACTATGCCGTAATCGGCGATGATACGCTGGAGTTCCACCGGAGAAAGCCCTTTCCAGGGAAAAACTTCCTCCTTCTTCCCCAGTTTTTCAAAGGCCCCTTCCATGCGGATGATTAAAGCGTCATTGGTATATCCTTCGGGAGTCTTCCAGGAAACCATTCTGACCACCCGTCCGGGGACGGCGGCATGGATGTTCGCGGAACCCGGCCCCTGGCCCTGGCCTATGAGCATTCCCTCCCGAACCAGATCGCCTACCGCGACCGTCGGAGAGGCCCGCCCGCCTGAATGTTGAATCAGGGGAATTACCGAAAGGTTGGGAAGAAAGGAGGTTATGCTTGTGTATCGTGACGGAACCGAGGGATCATCAAACTGAATCCCCCCCTGGGGAAAAGAATAAATTTTCATGCGGCAATCCGTTTATCGTTAAATACCAGAGAACTTCCTCCCTTTCGTTCTCTCCGGCCAAAGCGAATCAGAGAAGAAAAGGTTGGAATTAAAATAAGCGCTATAGAAATTAAATCCTCCGGAATATGGATATAATTTACCGCCGGGGTATACCCTGTCAGAAAACCGGTAAGATCCGCCAGGGGAAAGGGAGGAAACACCCCATAATCCCCGATAGGAGCGGCTTCCACGCCGGTTTGGGCAGGGCCGCCCCCGTCTTCCCGGCCCGTTTCCATGATAAGGCCATCGGCCCCTATAGCATACCGATAATAACCGGAATACGGAAGATACTCAGACGGGGAACTAAATGTTCCGGTATCTTCCAGAAGCCGTAACGAAAAAGACCTCTGAAAAGCCAGATGAGCCTCGTAATCCCCGGCATACACCAGGGGAATATTCTCCCGGGATAATTCCACAGACGGCTCCGTGTCCGGTTCCGGCAACAGGAGCGGCAAGACCAGGGCAAGAACCGCCGCCGGAACCCAGGGAAGGATAGTACGGGGACAGTTTCGCTTAAAATACCGGAAGAACGCGGGAATAGTCAAGGCCGGCTTCTTAATAGGCGCCGGGCGGAACCGTACATGCTCAGCCCGGACGGATTCGGCCCACAGCGCGGTCCCGGTAACGCCGCAGCTTAAAAGGAGAACCGCTAACGCTGCCAAGGCCGGGACATTCCCGATGCAGAGGAGCGCCCCATAAACAAGGGCAAACAGCAGGAACATAAGGCAAGAAAAAAGGGGGAACTCCCGGCGGCCCCCCGGCGGTTTACTGAACGGGGAGATTCCGCCGCGCCGGCGGACGAAGAATTCTTGCACCAGCGGGATAAGGCTGCCGGAAAAAGCGAAAAGCGCCCCCGTAAGAACCAGCCCCGGGGAGCCTAAGAACACCAGGGGTATGCAGAGGGGGAGGAGGAAGGCCAGAAGCGCGGGCGTTTCCGACAGAACAAGGGAAAACAAAACCGCCGCCCCAAAAACAGCGAACAAGACCCAATACCGGGAAGAAGACTGGTTTTGGATCAGAACTTCCAGGGTATAGGGGGTATCTCCCAACACGGCGTTCAAGCGGTCCGCGATTCCGGTGCGGGAATCCTCCCGATCCGGGTTAAAGGGAATGAAGAAACGCCGTGTTCCGTCCCGGACAAAGAAAGCGCGTAGCTTTTCCGCGTATCCATCATTACGGGGATCGAAGGGCTCCAGCCGTGCGGGATATTCATCCAAAGGGACTTTGACCAGTTCCCCGAAATCATCCAGGTATACCCATTGGTTGGATTCAGAAAAATAGGTTTCTATTCCCGCCGCGGTTAAGGCCGCCCCGACCACGCGGTCGGAACAGGACTCGTCCAGCACGAGTACCCCATACCCTCCGTATGAACCGCCACCGTCTGAGGGACGGAAAAGAAGAAAGGAGAGGAAACCGGCGCCGAGGGAGACACATACCACTAAAATCACCGACCTTTGAAACGCCATGAAGTGTCCTATAAATACGCATACGCGGCAGCGATGAATATACCAAGAAGCGCACCAATCACCACTTCCAGCGGGGCATGTCCGTGTACTTCTTTCATTGGATGATACTCAATTTTTATATTTTCCGCCAGATGCCGCCCCAGCAAATTGAGGGTTCTGGCTTGAATTCCCGAAGCCCGGCGTACCCCCATGGCATCACGCATGATGATCAACGCGAAAAACAGGGTTACGACGAATAAATTTGAGTTGACTCCTTCCCGGAAAGCCACGGAAGTTGCCATGGAAGACACCAGGGAAGCGTGGCTGGAAGGCATACCGCCGGTACGCCAGGCAATAGTCTCCAAAACATCCCTGCCGCTGCTCTTGCGTCTTTTAAGGAGAATTATGACCGCTTTCATTAATTGGGCGCAAAACCAGCTTGACACACAGGATAGGAAAATCGAGTTTTCAAAAAAAGCTTTTATAGACCCCGTCTGGGCAACTATAGCAAACGACATTATATTAACAATTCTCTAGTAACTAGAATTTGTCAAGGGCGGTAAAACGCATCTGTGGATGGCGGCGCATACCGCGTCATTGTCTTCTACCCTGGAAATACGTAAAATGAGGTATGGCCGCGGAAAAAGAATTGATCGCCGGAACGGACGATGAAGGGCGCCGTCTGGACCGTATCTTACGCCGGGCCTTTCCGGGCGCGCCCCTTTCGGTGATATACTGGCTGCTGCGGAAAGGCCGGGTAACGGTAGACGGCGTCCCCGGCGAAGCGTCCTCCAGGATCGCCGCAGGCTCCCGTA
The DNA here is from genome assembly GCA_031259515.1 of Treponema sp. GTDB lineage: Bacteria > Spirochaetota > Spirochaetia > Treponematales > Breznakiellaceae > JAIRLK01. The sequence goes on from JAIRLK010000267.1 coordinate 12,770, forward strand.
TACGGGTTCGGGAAGAAGCGGCGTCCCCCGTGCATGGGCCGGTTCCTCCGCCGGCGGATGGAACGCCGTCCGGCCTGTGCATACTCCGGGAAGGAAACGGGCTCCTTTTTGTGAACAAGCCCGCCGGCCTGGCGGTGCACAGCCCTGACCGGCGGGATGGCAAAGCCCCAAGCCCCTGTCTTGACGACCTGGTCCGGGCCTATCTTCGGGACAAACTGCCCCCGTCTCTTTCCTTCAGGCCCGGCCCTCTTCACCGGCTGGACCAGGTTTCCAGCGGGCTCATCGTCTTTTCGACGAGCCTTGCGGGGGCCCGTTTTTTCAGCGCCCTGATGAGGGAACGGCGATTGCGGAAGACCTACCTGGCTCTGGCGGACGGCTGTATCGAAACGGAGGAACTCTGGGAAGACGCCCTGTTCAGGGATACGGAGCGGAGGAAAACCACGGCGGCCATTGGCGGACAGGCTGAGGGTCAAGCCAAGCCTGCCCGGACCCGGGTCTTCCCCCTGGCGGTTCATCCCCTCTATTCGCTTATCGCCCTGGAAATTGAGACCGGGCGGACCCATCAGATCCGGTCACAAGCCGTGTTTCACGGCCATCCCCTGACCGGGGACCGGAAGTACGGCGGCAGCTTTCAGCCCGGCGGCCTCTTGCTGCACGCCTTATCCCTGAGCTTCCCCCCGGAAGCCCCTGAACTGGGAGCGCTGTGCGGTGAAACCGTCAGCGCCCCGCTCCCAAAACCCTTTCTGCGGCGGATTCGGGAAATCTTTGGAACGGGGCTGGGCATCAGCGGGGCTTTGCCCCTGAACGGGTGAAGTTCAGTCCATAATGTGTCTCCATTATGGACTGACTCGAAATAGATACGAATGACGATCTCTGATGAAGGCATACGGCAAGCCGCCGGGTTTTCAGAACAGGCTCCCCTGCACTTTCAACCGGTGGGTCCACTCCCTCAGCTCCCGTGCGGCCCAATGAGCAATGAGAAGCTGAAGGCGGCGGTGGGAAACAAGCTCGTCATCCAGAACCGCTTCGGAGAGCACTATTTTGACCGGCATATCGGCGAGTTCATCGGGGAGTTCCAGGATCCACCGGGAGAGGAGCGTTCCCTTATGATCCCGCACATACGCGGACACTGCGGTTTGCAGGGACTTCGCCTGCCGGCCGCTTTCCACCAAGGCGCGTTTTTTCCGCCCGCCAAAGGCGGAGTTGTAAAATTCCACCGCTGATTCGGCCTCGTCCAGGGCCAGGGTTACTGCCAGGGATTCATCCTCCAGGAAACGGACAAGAAGATGGTAAAATTGGTTTTGTATGTCCAGAATACTTGCCATGGACAGCACCACCTGATCCCGCAGGTACGGCGGAGGATCAGCGCCTCTCAGGATGTCAAGAAGTGTGGAAAGGGACTTGGGAGAACGGTAGATTCCAAACGCTTCAACCCCCATAATTTTGAGCCGGGGATTATTGGTGTTCGCTATAAGCTCTTCAATCTGGGGCCGGAAGGCCTCATCTTTAAGCCGCGCCAGCGCGATCATCGCCTCGCCGGCCAGCATGTAATCTTCCGATGCAACCAATTCCCGCAACACCGGTATTGCCGCCGTACAGCCGTGAGTCCCCAGGATACGAGCGGAATAGTACGCGGTAGTGTAGGGGTTGTGTATCAAATCCGCCATGAGCGCTTTTTCCGCGTCCTCGTTCAAGGTTTGCAGGGCCCCCAGAGCGCGCAGCGATTCCTGACGCACCGTCAGCCGGGGAGAGCGGGCCCTGCGCAGGAGCCCTTTAAGGGACAGGTTGGAAGGCGTATCGTGAAGCGCATCAAGAAGCGCCTCTTCCTCGGTAGTATCCTGGGACTTGTTCAGTTTTTCCAGCAGCGTGATGGCCTTAAGATCCCGGGGAGAAAACATCACCTCCAGCGCGCCCATGAAAGGCAGGGAACCCAGAGGCGCGAGTTTCCGCTGGAGGACCAGAATGCCAATCGTCATGGCGATAAGGATACCGTAGAGTATCTTATACGAGATGAAGGTAGAAACCCCCAAACCGGCGAACATATCCAGAAATATACCGGCCAGGAAGGACCCCGCCGCGCCGGAAACGCCGAACATAAAGAAATAGAGGATCCCCATGTCCATCATGAATTCCGCCGGAATAAGGGCAAGGAAGTAGGTTTGAGCGATCCCTTCGGCGCCTAAAAAACCGAAGTTGACGATAAAGAAAATAAAGGTAAGATAGAGGACAACACTCGTGGTGTTGTCTATTGCCGAAGCGGGGAAAAAGATAATAGGGATCATTCCCACAAGGCCGACGATTGTACAAACAATGTAGATAGGCTTAACGCCAATTCTATCCACCAGGAATTTGATGAGCAGCCCTATCATCAAATTCCCCATACCCCCGAATACCGAATACAGGGAGACCATCCCATCCCCCTGGGAGAACGCTTCCCGTGCATACACGGTAATAAAAGCCCGCGCAATGCCGGAAACAAAGATCACCTGCACCAGCACGATGATAAAATGTTTAATCGGCGGACGGGAAAAAGCCTCATGAAAGATGCCGAAAAAACTGGTACCCCTGGTTTCGCTGTCCGTTTCCGGTTCAGGGAACTTCAACACCATGATCCCGCTCGTCACGCCTCCGGCGATGCCCACGGTAATGATGATGGCGTACAGAAACAGCGGCGGGTCCCGGCCCAAGACCATGGCGATGGCGAAACTGGAAAACATAGCCGCCGCGCTGTTGATAATCTGAATCTGGGTCATGTAGCTGCCCCGGTCGGGTCCCGCCGCCATGAGATCCAGTACGGGATTATTGGCGACCATGCCTATGCCCCGGCTCGCGTGAAAAACAAACACTCCAAGGACGATCAGGCCCACCCCTATATCCGGCCGCCCGGCAGACACCACCGCCGGAACCATGAGTATGGGACTCATGCCCACCGCCCTGAAAATCCAGGCCGCCCCGTATATCTTTATAATAGGGATCTTCCTGGACAGAATCTTCCCTAGGGGCAGGAAAAAAAACGCCATATATACCATAGCGTTGATGAGCCCGATAATCGTGGAAGAAGCGTTAAGCCGCATTGCTAACAGGATGATGATAGTCCCGACCAGAAACTGCCAGGAAAGGGAATTAAAAACGTTAAACAAATTATACATATCCCTGGCTTTTGCCAGACGATACGGAGAAAGCGTCCCACCCATATAGGTATATATAGCTCTTTACCGGTAAAATAGCAAGACCACAGGCTGGCAGCCTATTGCACTGGTGGATTTTTGCGGTACTTTGGCGCTACGGGCGATAGCATACAAGCGGGGGCGTTATGGAGGCGCCGAATGGCCGGCAACGATGTTGCCGCGGCTTCCCCTCCTTATCCCGCGCCATTAAAAAATCCCCGCGGCAGAGCCGCAGGGTATTGAAGATTTCTCCTTGAAATCTTTATGTATGCGGGGGAACAAATCCCCCGCACCCCAGTTTTACGCCCCAGAGGGGCGGGGAATTAAACCTCAAAGGGATTAAAAAACCGCGTTGACAAAATCAATATAAATTACTAAAATAGGGAGGTTTAAAACTGCGGTTTCGCACGTCATTTTGAAAAGTATCGTTAAACCTGCTTAATAAGGAGCCGGACATGTTGAAAATATTCACAAAATTTCTGTTTTTTATTACCTTTTGCCTTGTA
>JAIRLK010000364.1 GCA_031259515.1 Treponema sp.
CAAACAGCGTGCCGTCCGCGGTAAGCAGCCCAAACTCACGAATGGCCATGCCGTTGTTTTCAGTAACCGGCAGCTCCCAATCAAACTGTACTATCCCGTTTTCAGGAAAAGAAATCCCGGTAATGGACCTGACATACTGACCGGTGATGGCGGTATCCGCCGCCGCGGGCGCCGTGCCGCTGGTCCCGAAAGCGATGTGTGTAATGTGCCGCCCATCGGTATCGCCGGCTATAAGGCGCGCCATTTGGAAGCGCGCCGTGTTCACGATCAGGTTATACTCCCTGTATTTCTCGATCAAAACACCGGAACGGTACACCCGCATGATCAACATCCCCCGCAGGGGAATTTTCTCTGAAAACCCGTACATTCTGAAACCTCCCTTACGCTAACGGGAAAAAAATCCCGCTGTCGTATTTAATCGCGCCGTTATATTTGTACGCACCGTTATATTGGTGATGCTTTATCATGCCCATACTGGTTTCCTCGGCCATTGAAACCGTATCGGTATCAGTCCCGGGCCTGCATATTAGCAGGCTCAAGGTGTCGCTGATACTGGATGAATATCCATACTTGAAAGGGGGCTCAGGGCGGGACAGATTTTTTACCGTTCTGAATCCGTTATATGTAATAGCGCCGTTATATTTGAAAGTCCCATCGTACTTATTCTTTACCAGTACCGTATCGTTTACGGTATGGCCGTCATATTTAATGGCGCCGTTATACTTTATCGGGTGTCCGAAGGTATCAAAATCATTGCGGTTTACCCGGATATCCAGAACTTCCTGCATTGTCAGGATGTCAGTAAAATGGAAGTAAGCAGCAACAGATACAGAAATATTGGGGTCCAATATCGTATCAAGAAATTCTAAAACCCATTTTCTATCTTTATCTTCTAAGTCAACGATCTTTACAAACACCTGCAGGAACTCCTCCTTGCAGGTAAACCGATCCCCCAAATGTGCTTCCAGTTGCTCAAGAATATAGGCGCGCTCACCGGCTCTCGACAGGAAAAAAGAGGCCGTCGCCACGCGATTTCTGAATTCATCTTCGGTATCGTTTTCGATATGCGGAATAATTAATGCCTTCGCGTGCTCTTCCACCTTTGGGGGAACAGCCACAAAGGGGAAAAAAGCGTTGTGGGCTATTATCGCATCATCCCTGACCCGCTCAAAAACGCGGCCAATGAAACGGTAGAGAGAAGAACGGTTTTTCTTTTCGGTGCCCAGCGGATTTATGTGATCCCGTATCCAGTCTGTCATGCGGCCGCCTTTGTGATGGTGATGTTTCCCACAATGAGATACAGCGTTTCTGCTTGAACATCTCGATCCGGCGAGAGAATTTCAACGGTATTAAGATTGAACGGCCGATATAATTCGTACAGCCTGCTTATTTGGAAGCGTCCGCCTATATCAAGGCTGTAGACATATTGCTCGGCAACAAGTCGCATTTCCGCTTGTGACGCATCGCCGGAGTATTCGATTTCAATATCAAGCGGCATAATCTCCGGCGGCTTTACCTGTACATCGAAGGCCATAAGCTCGTGATTATGCAGGTTGGTTCTTACCGCCTCCAGCAGTGCATCCTCCGGCGCGCCATTAATTGAGGCGATGATTACATCGGTACTTCCCGGCCCCCGCGGGGTACGGATTATTTTTGCCGAACGGACTCCGTCCACCTGTTCCGCAAAGTACTTATAGGTGTCTTTGGTATCGCCCAGGGTTTGATCTCTCCACCGTGTTTTTATTCGTTCCCGGTACGGTTCATCTTCCTCTGTCTCCTGACCAAGGGCTGTTATCCAATCCGCGCCTATCAATGCTGATTCAAGCCCGGATATAACACGGGTGATACGGACAGGTACGCCGGCGCCAACGTTATAACGGATACCGCTGAACTCGGCTATAACCGGAATATTGAACGCCCCCTCCGCAAAAGAAATGTCTTGTGTTACCTTATAACGTAAATCGGTCCCGTCAATGACGGCCCAGGTCCCCGCGGATATTTTACCGGAACCGTAAGCGGTACCGGTAAAATATCCGCTGGTTTTAGCTGACTGTTTGCGAACAACACCGAGGTTAAGTCCCCAACAGGTAAGAAAGAAACCGGTCGCGCCGTCAAGAGTAGCGTTTTTATATATGAGATTTATCGCGGTATTATAAATAAAAATAACAATACGTTTTACCGTCTCAATAAAACCACGCAGGACACCCACACTCTTGAAACTGGTGAGGCCCGTTTCCTCTTTGGCAATCACGAGAATATCATCGCCGATGGATTTTTCGTCCTGCTCAATCCACGTGTCGCTGTTCATTGCTCACCCCGTGTTCCTAAATCAAAGTCAAGCGTTTCAGGGGTTATCGCTCCAACCGGCCGGAACTCAAGCCGGTATTTTTTCTCATCCCTCCGTTTCGCGCTTACAGATACCGGATCAACCCTCGGATCGGCAATGGCCACCCGCTCAAGCTCGCTGATTACGGCGGAGGCATTAACGGTATCGTTCAGGAATAACGGCATTGAGCTTCCGGCTTCCTCATCCCACATGAGCCGCTTTTTAACTATCTTTAATTCCTGATCGATATCCTGCGCGATGGTACGGGGGCCGGAAACAATCTCCACATCTCCGTCAGGGGTGAAAACGATATCATCATCAACCAAAAGGAAATCGGTTCCGTAATCCATGACTATCCTCCTGCAAACACATTGCCGGAACCCGATGCCACAACCGATCCGCAAGCCACCGGATCGCCTACTCGTCCGAGCTGCCTGCCGTTTGCGGAAACCGTAAAACTGCCCGCGCCTAAAGCGGAGGCGTGTGTTTCGGGAATTGGAGGACAGGTGTGCGCGGCCCAACCGTCTCCCTGCCGATGTACCGGGATTCCGTTCGCAAAAACATCCGGGCTGCCTCCCGTGCTTGATCTTGAGGGCCAACAGCCGTGCCCGGTACAGGAGTCTCCTAATCTGGTAACCGCCGCCATCCTTTCCTCCTAATTCAAGTCTATTCGTGTACCCAGAACTTTAACGCCGGCATCTGATAGCACAATCGAATTTCCGTGGCCGTTATCAATCGTGATCACATGAGTGTCCGAATTGATTTCAAATTTGAGGCTCCCGGCATTTATGAGATTGAATTTTCCCTTGACAAAGCGCATCTCAAATTGATGCGTGTCGTGAATGTATATCTCGTCATCGGAAAATTCAAAACGCAGGTCCTTTCCATCGGTCAGTACCAGCTGCCCCTTTTTAAATTTCTGGGCGGTATACTCGTCGGAATATACCCCCGCAATATAGGGATACGCGATGTTCCATTCCAGGAATCCCACGATCACGACGCCGCCTTCCGGCGGGGGCGCGTACAGGCCCTTGTGTTCTTTGCCGGCCCATATCGGGTTTATGGGCACCTCCGAAATTTTCTGATCCGTCTCTTCCAGGGTTCCCGCCGTCAGTACCGTCACATCACAGGAGTACCCGTTTTTCCCCGGTCCCTCATGTACCTTCATCACCCGCGCCAGTACCGGCGCGGCCCGGTTCGGCAGGAGCGCGTCCAGGAGGTTTCTCAAAAAATCGAGGCCGGTTTTCATGCCGCCTCCCTAAGCCGGAGAATGAGCCGGGAGTGGATGCCGGAAATGGTCAAGGCCGTCCGTGCGGGAATTAAGTTTACGCCGTCCACACTGACCGCCTGGGAATGGCGGACCGGTACGGGAAGGACCTCAATCCATCCCATGCCTTTTTTCACGATGTTCTTCCCGGTCTCAAACGCAAAAACCGCGCCGTCGTTTTTCCCGGTATCATCGGCAGTACCGAAGCGGAAGGTGTCCCCGGCATCAAAAAAGAAACGAAGCCCCCGGTGGCCGTGTTCCTCAAGAGCTTTGATCAACAGCCTGATACAGTATTCCGCCGGTATTTTCTTTGTTGAGAACCGGGCGATTTCTACCGCGGGGCAGGTAATGGCGGTCTTGCCGATCCCCGCGCTGTCCAGGGTGTCCTGCAGGATCACTTTCGCGGCTTCCTTCCGGTAGGCGGCGACTACGTCAGTGTCGCATAACTTTTTATACCCGTCCGTCAGGGCCAGGTCGCGGTACCCGCCATGTATCCCGGTCGAGTACACCTCTCCGGTGAAGAGAAGATACTCATTATCGCCGAGCAGCATCGCCACCGTTACCGGATCGCCGCTGTTCCCCGTCACCTCGTCAGCCGGATATCGCAGGTGTGCCACAACGGATGGAAAGCCGTCATCCGTGCTCAGGGTAAAAGCGGAAGGCCGCTTCCCTGTCACACCGCCAATAGAGACATTCAGAACGGGATGTTCAACACGATTACAGTTTGGCAAAGCGGCTCTCCAATTTTCCCATCCCCATCCGCTGTGTATCCGAAACAACCGGGTAATACACGGTTTCCGTGTTTTTCTTGTTGTTGTTTTTTGCGGCGGCGTCCCGTTCCTGAATAACCCCAACGGCGCTGTCGTATTCCACAAACTGAATGGATACGGCGACCTTTCGCCGGGTTCGCTGCTCGGCCGTTTCCAGTGAAGAGAACAGCAGTTGTTTTGTTCCCCATGCGGTGATCATCGGATGGCTGACCGTGTATACTTCGGGTTTGCCGTCAGCGGCAACTTTTTTGAACACACCCGCTATCTGCTTGAGATAGTCCCAGCGCGTTTTTTTTGCGTCCGGATTGTCGATAAGGGAAAGGGTGATCTGCAGGGCCACATCGTCCCAGCCCTGCACGACCTTGACCTTTCCGGACCTGCCCTGCATATCGGCGTTTTCTATCAGGAGGGAATCGCTGATCTTGACGGACTCCACGATGCCCGGTATCTCTTCCGGCGGAGAACCGATTTTGATGATCCCTTCATCGGAGTCTAAGGCGAGGATCATGCCGGCGCCTCCTGCGGGCGCTCCACCGCATGCATGAGCATCCGCACGAAATCAAAAATCGTCTGGCAATCAGCAGCCTGTAGATACAGGTTTTGGATGTGCACGGTCTGCGCTCCTGCTTCTTTCTGCTGTGCCTGCGCTGCCGGGAAACGATCAAAAAGTGCTTCCCGGTCCTGGGAAGGGATAGAGAAAGCCAGCGGCGCTTTTTGTTCCAGCGGAATGTCAAAGCCGGATAAATCCGGCCATTGGCTGATTTCCGGCGCCGCCTGGGAAAAGACTAATGATGTCTTTTCCCGCAGCACTTTTCCGTCCATGCCGGAAGCGAAGGTTTCGGTGAGGGCGTGTCCGGAAGCGGTAATCGCTGAAAGCGGTCCTTCCGGTGCGTCGGAATGAGGCATCTGCCGGGCAACACCCTGCAGTGAATTGCCGAAGGCGGCGGCCGGGACAGAAGCATTACTTCGGATACCGGAAGCGAAAGTGTTGTTCATCTGCGCCCCCGATTCTTCCCCGCCTCCAACAATCGATTTAAACAATCCGCCGACCTTGGAAAATGCACCGCCCACCACGTCCCCTATCACCCTAAAGGGCGCGGTGAGGGCTTCCACCTTCCCGCCGATCCAGTCTATGAACCCCATGATGGCCGCCTTGGGATCGTTCCAGAGGTTTACAAAGAACGTTTTAACGGCGTCCCAATGCTTTATGATAAGCGCGGGAATACCAACAATCGGCATAAAAAGCGCGGCCGCGCCAAGCACCCAGTCAGAGGCGCCAAACAGCAGGTTCTTGATCCAGTCCCACGCGGCGGAAAAGATTCCTGTTATCCCTTCCCACATATTTGAGAAAAATCCCGTTATCGCGTTCCATGCGGCTGTTGTTCCGGCGGTAACACTTGACCAGACATTGGAAAAGAATCCCGGCATGGCGTTCCATGCGGATTTTACTCCCGTGGTAACGTTAGACCAGAGGTTTGAGAAAAACCTTTTAATCTCATCCCAGTGTTTTATGATAAGCGCGGGAATACCAACAATCGGCATAAACACTGCCACGGCGGCTAGTATCCAGTCCGAGGTTCCGAAAATGAGATTCTTGATCCAGTCCCACGCGGCGGAAAAGATTCCTGTTATCCCTTCCCATAAGCGGCCGAAAAATGCCGAGACGGTACTCCAGTTTTTTACCAGCGCGATCACTCCGGCGGTAAGGAGCGCGACACCTCCAATCACCGCATAAATAGGCCAGAAGGCCGCTATATGGGCGGCCGCGGCTGACCATGCGGACGCTATCCACGCGCCCATTTTGGGCAGGAGGCCGAGAATCGATTTTCCCATTTGGGCAAACCCGGTTCCCAATCCGGTGATACCCTTTTGAAAAGCTTGTAAAAAACCGGCGTTTTTAACCCACGCGCTAAACGCCGAAAACCCGGTCCCCGCCACTTTGAGGGGAGTCGCCAGTATTCCAACTCCGGATTTTATAAGCCCAAGCGAGGAAGAAAACATCTTTGCGATTCCGCCGGCGTTTGAAATGTTGGCGGTGAGAACCGTTAATTGCGTGGCGGTATTCAGGGCGCCGGAACCCATGTCCAGGATACTCTTGGCCCCCAGGCCGGCAACAGCGGCAATCTTGGAGATCGCCCCGCCCACGGGGGAACTCATAAGAGGGCTTACCACATCGGAGAGGAAGCCGTATTTTATATCGACAAAAAACCCCTTTATGGCATTGATGTCTTCGCCTATTCCGATGCTCAGCGCGTCAGACGCGGACTGGAGCCGGGCAACCTTCGCTTCATAGGACAGCACCTGGGCTTCAAGGCCGGCGGCGGTCGCGCCGTCCAGCCCTTCGCCGTAACTTTTGGCAAAGGTGGTATAACCTTCCTCCGTAAGTTTGATGGCCGCCTGCAGGGCTTCGGTCGATCCGAGGGCTTTTGCCATTGCGTCCTGATTGCCGCCAAGGGCCTGTTTCAACATATCCAGTGAAGCGGCAAGGCCGTACTCCTGAATCATGGCGGAGCCTGACGAAATATTCATTGATTCAAGGGCTGCGGCCATTTCCGAAGTCGGCTTCATAAAAGAGATCACGGCGGCTTTAAGCTGTGTCGCCGCCACCGATTCCTTTTGTCCGCCTGCTGTTATGAATGCCATCGCCGCGCCCAGCTCGTCAAAGCCGATACCCACGGACGCGGAAAGCCCGGCAACGGAACTCATGGCGCCGACAAAGCCGTCGAGACTGCCCACGCCTTTCCGTACCGTCTGGAAAAATACATCCGATAATCCGGTAATGTTTTCCGCCGATGTGCCATAGGCGTTGACCACGCTGATTAAACCGCTGGTGGCCGCGCCTAAATCAGCCTGGCCGGATTCTGACAGCGCGGTTGCCGCCTTGAGGGTATCCATGCGGACGGTAACATCGCCGATACCGGAGGCGATGTTGTAATAGGCATCGGCGATAGCGTTGGGACCCGCCACCGACGCCCCGCCGACCGATAGAAGTTCCTGTTCCAGTTTTGCGAGGCTCTCATTGGTTTCACCGGTCAGGGACTGGATGTTCCGCATGGACGCGTCCATCCGCCCGGCCAGCCGGGAAGGTTCCCCCATCATGTTGGACAGGGCTTGCCGCGCCGGGTCCGTGAGGCTGGTCATCATGGCCATGTCGGCGGCAAGGCGGTTCATTGCCTGGTTCTGGTTGATCTGGTCAAGCGCGCCCCGCATGCCGGCAAGGCTGTCCTTTGCGTCATTAAAGCCGGAAGAGAACGCGTCTTTAAACGCTAATGTTATTGAGCTGACGAAATTCACCGTTTACCGCCAAATGCCTTTACTATGGCATCACTCATAATGCCGACTTCAAATTCACGAACGATCCGCGCCTCCTCATATCTGGTCATCAGTTCATCAAAGGTCAGCGCGGAAACGTCCTCACCCAAAAACCGCCAGACAAACAGGCGGACCCGGGCGATGTCGCTTACAGCTTCCTGCTCCTCACCGAGACGTTGGCCCCGAAAAAAGGGCTGATCGCGTCATCCACGAACCGGCCGCAGGCTGTCGGATATTCCCGGATTTCCTCAATGATCGGCCCCGGCTCAGGGTGGACGATCAGGGACTGGAGCAGGTTGAGATTCGCCACGATGGGATTCCGCTGGAAAACCTTGGAGTGGGCCTCAACATCCGCCGTGAGCGGTATGCGGTAGACAAACTCCACGGTGTGCAGTTTGCCCTCAATGTCGTTGAAGCTGATGGCGCCTTCATAGATACCGGCAGGGTATTCCTTCTTCAGCTCTTCGATTTTTTCTTTGTTCATAATAACTCCTTAACACGCAGTGTTAGTTCAGGCCCGGAACATACGCCGGGCGGCCGTTGGTTTTAATGGGCGCGGTCAGCACGCCTTTCAGGGGAATCTTCAAGTTTTTGTCGCCCTTGGCGCCCGAAAAATCCCGTTCGGTAAAATGTACTTCCAGGCGATCCGTTGCCGGCACCTGCCCCGTGTGCCCGTAACTGACCACGATGGGGATCGGGGGCATGTTGTAGAAACCGCCGCTAGATGCGGCGAAGACATCAAGCTGATCGTATTCGTAACGCCCAAGCTCAAGTTCACATTCACCGGAGTATTCACCCCTGCCAATACCGATCGGCAGGCCGTTCGATCCGGTAATGACTTCATCATCTTTTTTATCCTTGTAGGATATTTTTTCAGTGGTCAGTGTCAGTCCGGTTGGCAGCATAACTTTGATAGATTCAAAGTCATAAATAATGCCGTTAATCATGCTTCACCTCCAGTGTCCAGGGCCGGGTTTCTATACGCGATCTCGTTTTCGATGTAACTCATCTTGCCGAGCGGCACGATCCGCACCTTGGTACGGAGTTTCTTGTCCGAAAGGATGTTCTGGCCGGGCGGTATGATCACGTAACCATCGGAAATTTCCCGGTTGGTTTTCATAAGGTTCAGCGGATTCTCGCTCCTGGCTATGAACATCTCAAGGCCTTCCGGCGATCCGTCTTTGCCGATAAAAACCGTATCGTTAATGGCAGGAAGCTGGGCGATATACAGATTGCGGCACGCCTTGTCCATGACGCGGCGGCGCTCCACCAGATCGTAATCGCTGCCCTCTTCGCTCATCATCTGGCCGGAGGTGATATAAATCCCCTTCAGGCCGACATATTTCCGCATTGTCACATAACCGGCGTTCTTCAGGTTTTCGATGTGGCCGTCGTTGATGCCGTCCGGCTTCAGCGCGATCGCGGCGGATATTCCGCCAAACTTCACCGCGTCCGGGCCGTCCTGGACTTTCCGGGCGGCGAGATGGCCGCAATACACCCCTATCATGCCGCGCACGTCCACCTGCCCGGCGGCATCGGCCTCTTCGATCCAGCCGGCGCAGACCTGCAGGCGGGTGGAAGCAGTACTTCCCCGTTCCACTCCGGCCAGGGCGTTGGCCCACTGGTCCGGCGTTTCACCGGGATTGAGGTACCGCCCCTGGCACACGAAAAAGAGGTACTGGTATATTTCGGAAGCGCCGATGGCCTTGGTAGCGAGGGCGGCCCACAACGGAGACGCGGAATTCCCGGCAATCGCGATAAACTCAATGGCGATTTTTGCCCTGAGTATCTCGTCCACCGCCGCCAGCACTTCCCCGTTGGTCGCGCTCGGCGCCGTGGCGGAAAAGCTGAAGGTATCCCCTTCGGCAAAACCGCCCGCACCGGGAATAAAGGTCAGGGTAAGGCCGGTTCCGGGGATTTCGTATTGCGCCGTATCGTCAGGAACGGTGAGCTGCTTGCCGGGCAGGGCGTCAACCGTGAGCCGGAACGTCGCCTCGTTGAGTCCGCCGCCGGAAAGGATTTCAATGCCGATGGTGTATTCGTTGCGGGGCGCGCCGGCCACGGTGATCGTCCCCTGGCCCGCGTTCGCTCCGCCGGGTGTTACCGCGGTCACCGATCCGGGCAAGGTCCCTTCAAGGGCGATAACCGAGACGGTGGTTTTGGAAATGGAAAGGGCGCTGACCAGCAGGTCCCGCAGGGGGCCGTCACCGATAGCCGCTTCCACCTGCTCGGGATCGTTCAAGGTCAGGATGCCCTGTCCGAACCGGGCGGCGACCCCGATGGCGGCAAAACGGCCGTCCGCCTGCGCCCCCTGGACTCCCATCGCGAAGTCTAAAATGTCGTTTTTTATGCCGGGTAACATTAGCTGCCCTCCTTGTTTTCAGAAACCTCTTTGAGGGGCGGTTTCCTGCCGTCTATGGGCGCGCCCAGGAAATCCTGTGCCGCCTGGGTAAAAACCTCTTCGGTGACCTTCTTCCCGCAAGCCCATTGCCGGGACTGCATGACGGCGGCAAAGACCGGGGCCTCCACCTTCATCCGCTTTGCGAGTTCCTCAATCGTCGACAGTTCCGGGTTTGCCTGTTCCGGGTTTGAATTGCCGAAACCGCTTTCGGGCGGGGGGCTTTGCGCCGGAGTTTCATTACCGGCAGGGGCGGGATCAGCCTGATCATTCATAAACTGATCTTTGTTTTTTGTTTTGGACATATATCCTCCTTACGACTGCTGGTTGCTATAATCGCCTTCCTGCACTACCACTTCTTCGTAGTGCGGCGTGACCGCGGGCTTCCGGGCGGCGGCGCCGGTAAAGATGACTTCTATTACCGACACATA
>JAIRLK010000410.1 GCA_031259515.1 Treponema sp.
GGTTTCGTCCTGCTCCGTGATAAGGGGGCAAAGCGTTTCGCCCTGCACACTATGGTCGCTTCCAACGAACTGAACCTTGATTACCACCTGGAAACCGCCCGTATACTCTTTGAACTCGCGGTGGAAATAAAAAACAAAACCGGCATAGCTTTGGAATTGGTAAACCTGGGCGGCGGCGTGGGGATTCCCTACAGGCCGGAACAGGAAGCGCTTGACTGGGACGATCTGGCGGCCGGCGTTAAAGAACTCTACGACGGTATCCTCGTTCCCGTCGGGCTTGGCGGCATGGGCATCCACACCGAATACGGCCGCCCCGTTACCGGCCCCTACGGCTGGCTTGTTGCAAGGGCTATCCACACCAAAAGCATTTACCGCGAATACATCGGCCTTGACTCCTGCATGGCCGACCTTATGCGGCCGGCCCTTTACGGCGCTTACCACCACATCACCGTCGCGGGGAAGGAAGACGCGCCGCTTACGGAAACCTATGACGTAGTGGGCAGCCTCTGCGAAAACAACGACAAGTTTGCCGTACAGCGCCGCCTCCCGAAAATCAACACGGGCGATTTCGTCATTATCCACGACGCGGGGGCGCATGGCCGGGCGATGGGTTTTAACTACAACGGCAAACTCCGCTCCGGGGAGATTCTCCTGCGGCGCGACGGTTCCGTTGTCCAAATACGCCGCCCGGAGGCGGTGGAGGACTACTTCGCCACGCTGGACTTGGCGGCGCTTGAGGGTTTTGAAACAAGGTAATTATTCCACAGTGCGATAAAGCGGCTGGCGGCTGATAAAAACCCGAAACCAGGATGACCACGGCGCGGCAGGCTTCCGCTTACCGTTGCTCCCTTCCGGGCCTGGCGGGATTGGGCGGCGTCTGTCCGCATGGGTCCTGGTTCCGGGCATTTTTATGCTACCCTGCCGGACAATTTTATGCAAGGGGCCGTAACCGCCTCCCGGCAATTTTACATTTACCCGCCCGGTTCATCGCCGGGACGAAAATCGGGAACTCTTCCCGGCTTTCATGCGGAAAGCCAGCCTCGAAGCAATCCAGGCAGACGAGCGGGCCTCGCGTTGGATTGCTTCGCCGCGTTCGCAATGACGGGTGGAGCGGTATGTCTGGCGCACTCCATGCGGACGAACTCCTCCCTCCTCCCTCCTCCCTTCTAACTCTTAACTTTTCCTTATTCCCCGATCATTTTCGTCCCGCAGATCTACCGGGAGGGCGGGGCGTTCATCGCCGTGAAACACGGCGCGGCCGGGCGTAATTTTAAGGCCCGCAATGGCCCCGCTGCGGACAGCCGCCGCGTAATCCTTAATCGTCTCCAGTCTTTTGTCGAGGTATACGCCGAAAATATTTCCCCCGCAGAACTGCTCCACGTTGTGAATATCCGAACCGGCGGTCGCAGGCAGATCGAACCGCCGCGCGTATTCCGACGCAAGGGCATCCCATTCGGGGGCGTTACAGCCGTTGGCGATTTCCACAGCGTCAACCAGTTTCGGCGCGAGGTGGATGGTCTTGATATAGTCGACCGCCCTAAAAGGATGGGCCTGGACAACACAGCCCCCCGCGGCATATACCGCGTCCGCCTGTTCCTTTCTGGACCAGAACACTGCTTCGGGATGGGCCAGAAGCCAGTTTTTATCAAGCCCGTAAATGAGATAATCATCCCCTTTGAACGTTTCTTCCCAGCCAAAGAAAACATCGAGACCGATCTTCTCTCCTTCGGCGCGGGTTTCCTCGTAGCCCCGGCAGAACCGGCCAACCCATTCTTCCCAGAGCAGTTCCCGCTTGATGGCGGTATTTCCGTTATAAAAGTGATCGGTTACGATGATCCCCGTAAAGCCCGCATCCCTGTATCGCTTAACGTAGTCCCTTCCCCTTGATACACCGCAGGCGCTTCCCCGCGCTGTATGGAGGTGAGTTTCATATAAATA
This sequence comes from Treponema sp., assembly GCA_031259515.1. Classification (GTDB taxonomy): domain Bacteria; phylum Spirochaetota; class Spirochaetia; order Treponematales; family Breznakiellaceae; genus JAIRLK01. The sequence continues at coordinate 1,939 of JAIRLK010000410.1, forward strand.
ACTCATTCGGTGTATTTTAGGGGAGAAGCCTCCCGCTGTCAACGAGATGAGCCGTATGGTTAGCCGCCCGCCGCCCGTGATGCCTCAAAACAAAACCTAGCCGAAATGATGGGTGCCTTAAACCTAAAAACCCAGCCAAAGCTATACTGGTTCCACTGGAGAGTGGAGCAAATGAGGTTATAATAACAGGCTGTTTTGCGTTGTGCGGATAAACATTTGCACCGGCGTGGTGCAAGAGACCCCTCCATGAATAATTCTTTCCAAGAACCCGCTATTGACGATTCTGTATTTCTGTTTATACTGATAACCAGATAGTCTTATAAAAAAATGGCTAAAATCTTTGAGGAGGAAGTAATGAAAAAGCGTATTTTACTTGTTTTAATTCCGGTTTTGACAATCATGGCCGTGGTGATTTCCTGCGGCGGCGGAAGCGCCCAGGCGGGTACAGGAGAAACAGCGGCGGCTTCTCCGCAGATTCCCGAGTCAACCCTTCAAACCATAAAGAACCGGGGCTATATCATAGCCGGGGTGAACGCGACCAATCAGGGATTCGCCTTTCTTGAATCCGATGGGAGCTATAACGGTTTTGAGATTGAACTGGCCAAGGCGCTCAGCGTGGCGGTCTTCGGGTCTCCTGACAAACTCGAATTCCGCCCCCTTACCTCGGCGGAACGTTTTGTGGCGCTCCAGAGCGGGGAGATCGACGTGCTCATCAGAACCGCCACGATCAATATCACCAGAGACACCCAGCTCGGCCTTGATTTTACCACCCCCTATTTTTACGATGGGCAGACCTTTATCGTCCGCGCCGATACCGGGGTGAACCAGCTCGAAGACCTAAAGGGATCGTCTATCGCGGTTATTACCGGAAGCACTACCGAAACCAACCTGGCGGCGGTAATGGCGAGCCGGGGCATCAATTACCAGCCGGTAACCTACAAGGATTTTGAGGAAGTAAAAAACGCCCTCATTTCCGGCAGGGTTGACGCTATCTCTGCGGATAAGTCCGCAGCGGTGGTATTCCTGGAGCAGTACGGTTCCGGGGAATATAAGGGCCTTGAAGAAACCGTCAGTAAGGAACCCCTTGGGATGGCGGTCCGCCAGGGAGACAGCAACTGGAAAGATATTGTGCAATGGACCCTCTTTGCCCTCTTTTTCGGTGATGAACACGGTATAACCAGCGCCAACATCGATCAGGTGAAGAGCGCCGCGACCAACCCGGAGATCAAAAAGTTTATGGGCGACGGCCTTGAGCATGGCGCCATGCTGGGGCTTGCCAACGACTGGGCCTATCAGGTGATCAAACAGGCGGGAAATTACGGCGAGATATTTGACCGGACTCTCGGTATCCCCATGCACGTAACCAGAGGTTTCAATAAGCCCTGGAATCAGGGCGGCTTGTTTTACGCCAATCCCTTTAACTAAACTTGTCTAAGAATAAAGCGCTTTCCTGGATCGTTTCCCTTGGACTCGATACCAGGAAGCGGCTCCTGGCGGGGCAATTTATTTTTGCCCTGGTGATAATCTATATTCTTACCCTGGCCGCCGGGAACGTGATGGCTTCATTAACGCGGATTAATATGATTCCTTCATTCCGTTTTTTGAGAATGGAAAGTCATATTGATATTGGAGAAGCCCTGATTCCCATGAGCAATTCTTCCTCGAATTTGCGGGTGTTCTACGCGGGCTTTCTGAATACTATTTCCGTTTCGTTTCTGGTTATCTTCTTTTCCACCGTTCTTGGGCTGGCCGTGGGCCTTTGCAGGCTTTCTTCCAACTGGCTGGTAGAAAAAAGCGCCCGGCTGTACATCGAAATTATCCGCAATATTCCCCTGATGCTCCTCCTCCTGATCTGGTACCGGGCCTTCTTTATGCGCCTTCCCGATATACGGAACGCCGTGATATGGGGGGCCG
>JAIRLK010000092.1 GCA_031259515.1 Treponema sp.
AAAAAAAAGAAAAACAGATAGATTATGTGAACAAAGAGTATCTGGAATCACATAAAAACATCACTATTCGCGTTGAAATGGATGAAATGTGGAGCTTTTATCGCGATAAAAAGCATCAAATCTGGTTGTGGTGGGCTATTGACCACGAGAGCGGCGCGGTTATAGCGTTTTGGTTTGGAACGAGGGAGCATAAGAATCTTGACAAACTCATGGAATTACTGGAGCCGCTTAACAGAGGGAAGGTGTATACGGATGGTAACTATGTGTATTACGAACGTTTTTCGCCGGAGGTATTGAACGGTTACGAAGAGAAATATGCAAAAGATAGAAAAGAACCATCTGTCCCTGAGGACCTGGTGCGCCCGGTTAGTGAGGAAAGGCATCCGATTTTCAAAAACGGAACAAATGCACAAGATCGTTGTCGCCCTTACGATAAATGTCTGGTTTTTTGGGAGGGTATGCTTGTTCCAATAATTATAGAACATTACCCCCTTTTGGGATAGAATAATTATAAGGCAATGCGGGGGGTGTACCTTGGGGGATAGGGACTTTATACTGAACAGGGTAGGGGCTGTATGCCCCTGTTTCTAAGATTCATTGCAGGAGGACGGTCATTATGGCAGAGAAATCAATGCAACGAGGACATTGCGGCGAGAATCGTAGAAGGACGCTCGGAACTGCGCCTTGAAACCATCAAGGGTATTCTGGTGGAGCGGGACGAAATCGTGAAACAGGCCCTGGTAGGAGGCACGGCGGTACAGGATGGGTGCATGAGGGCGGGGCCCCGGGTTACCGGGGTGTGGATAGGGACGGCTCAGGTCTTTGACCCGGCAACCCACCGGATAACCTTGGACATCAGCCCCACCCAGGAGATGCGGGCCGCCCTGGAACAGGTGAGGGTGGAGGTTCTGGGGGAGAAGAATGCCGGGGCCTATATCGGGCTGGTAACGGACATCACCACGGGCAAGACCGACGGAACCATCACGGTGGACGAGGATATCCTGGTGAGCGGGGACAAGATCAAGGTAGAGCCGGAGGATGGAAGCGGCATGGGGGTATACTTCGTGGGCCGCAGCGGCACGGAATATCCCCTGGGGCGGAAGCTGACGGAGAATACCCGGAAGAAGCTGATTTTCCGGGTTCCCGCGCTCCCTCACGGTTTCTACACCCTGAAGATAGTAACCCGGTATACCGGCGCTCAACGGCTGCTTAATGAAAACCGGATCATCACCTACGAGTATCCCCTGATAGTTCCCGGGCCTGGAGTAGAGACCGGAGAGAAGGGTAGTGATGGATAACCGGCGCCCTTGATGGGGGATCGACATCAACTTTGATGCGGCTCGGCTGGCTTTTGCTCACGGCGTATCTGTCCCTCCCTTGAGAGAAATACCCGGTATTGAACCGAATTGAAGCGGAACAGGAAAAATGGTAGAATACATAACAGGGGTACGTTTTTATGGAAATAATCGATAGTATTTTTGCGGTCCTGATGGTGATAATCATTGTCCGCTGCGCCCTGAGGGGGTTTATCGCAGAGGTGCTGTCTATGGCGGCCCTGGTGTTGGGCTTGGGTTCCGCGTTTGTTCTCCATAAAAGAGGGGCCGCCTTTCTCATAGAAAAGTACCTGCCGGAGATGAAGGTTCTCCCGGAGGTCCTGGCTTTTGTTGCCATCTTCCTCATCGTATTTTTGGCGGTTAAGCTCCTTGAATTTATCCTTAAAGATATCGTTGAGCGGATTCATTTGAGCGGGGTGGACCGGTTCCTGGGCGCCTTGTTCGGCTTTATCGAAGGGGCCGTCCTGGTTTCCCTGGTAGTCTTTGTTCTTACCATACAGCCCCTGTTTGATGCAGGGCCTCTGCTGGAGAAGAGCTATTTCGCCCGGACGCTGGCGCCCTACATCGGGGCGGCGCGGAACTCTATTACGCTTCCTGGGGGAGTGTAGCCGGTGTTTGAGAATATCCTGGGACAAGAAGCGGTCATCCAGATAGCTGAAGACCTGCGGAACGATATTCTGGCCCCCTCCATGCTGTTCCGGGGTCCCCGTGCGGCGGGGAAGGGGACCGCCGCCCTGGAATTGGGCCGTATCCTTTCCTGCGAAAAGCCCGGTAAGGCGTGGAAGTGTTCATGCCCGGCCTGCCGGCGCCACCGGTTCCTCTACCATCCGGACCTTCTGGCCCTGGGGTCCCGTCCGTTTTCTGCGGAGATAGCGGCGGCGGCGGCGGTGTTTACCGTCCTCCCGTCCGACCCGGCGGTACGGGCCTTCTACATCCGGGCGGTACGGAAACTCGTCCTGCGGTTTTCCCCGGTTCTATGGGAGGATGAACCCAAGGCCGGTAAACTCGCGCCGATCCTTACGTCCCTTGAGGGGGACCTGGACGAAATCATAGGCCGGTTTGAAGGGGAAGGGGAGGCCGCTTCCCCGAAGGACATCAAATGGGCGGAGAAGATCAGCAAGTCCCTGGGGAAGAACGCCTTGAACCTTGAAGCCGAGGGAATCTCCGAGCTTATTCCGGTGGCGCAGATCAGAAAGGCCGCCTACTGGAGCCGCCTTGCGCCCCAGGGCAAGCGGAAGTTGCTCCTCATCGAAAATGCCGACCGTATGCAGGACGCTTCCCGGAATGCCCTCCTCAAGATACTGGAGGAACCCCCAACCGATGCGGTTATCGTCCTCACCACCGCCCATAGCGACGCGTTGCTCCCCACCATCCTGTCCCGGCTGCGGCCCTACCGGTTCTATTCCCGTTCCGCCGAGGTGGAAAAAGACGTGCTCCGCCGGGTGTTCCGCTCCGATACGGCCCGGGAAAAGACCGCCGCCCCGGAGACCTCCATCACCGCGTATCTGGAATCCTTCCTGCCGGTTTCCGGGGAAGCCTTGTATCCTCTGGCGGCTTTCTTCGCCGCGTCGGCGGCTTACCGGGGAGCGCGGTCCCTGTTCGGCGCCGGCTGTTCCGTCCTTCCGGCGGAGTTGGAAGTCCTGGGGAAGTACGCCGCGGGTATCGCCGAAAAGGCCGGCCTGGAGCGCCTCGCCAAAGATACGGGGTCCTGTGTGGCGGCGGTCCTCAAGGGCGCGGAAGACTTTAAGGCGCCGGGCGTGTTCGCCCAATTTGTAGAGGCCCTCCTCGCCGTAATTTCAGGCAGCCTGCGGAGCGCTCCCCCCGCTTCCGGCGGGGCGGCCTTCGCGGACATCTGGCGGGAGACAGCCGCCGAAGCAGTTTTGGCTGCGGGAACTTACAACCTGACGCCGGCCTTGGTTCTTGACCGGCTCTGTACGGAACTAACCAGGAGGATGACGGCCCTTTACCATGAGCCGTCCGCAGGGCTGAGGGGTTTTATATGAGGGATTTCATCAAACGGGCCTTAAAAAAGCTCAACAAACTCACTACCGAGCAGGTGCAGGACCTTCTGTTTTCCGCAGTTACGGAAATAGACCGCCTTGAAACGGTTCTGGATTCCCTCAACGAAGGCGTATTGGTCTGCGACACCCGGCACCACCTGGTGATGGTGAATAAATACACCGAGCGGTTCTTCACCCTTTCTCATCATGAGCATGAGAATGAGCCGGTGTGGAGCCTGGCCCGGGACGAGAAGATACGGGAATTCCTTGAGATCACCCTGATAAACGGGGACCGGGTAGAGAAGCGGGAATTCGACGCGGATATCAAAGGTATTCCCCGGCTCCTCAGCATCAGCGTTTTGCCCCTGGTCCGGAATCGCCAGGTATCGGGTTCCCTCATCCATGTCGAGGACATCACCGAGAAACGGGGGAAGGAGGCCCGGCTGAGGCGGGCGGAAAATCTGGCGAGCCTTACCACCCTGGCGGCGGGCGTTGCCCACGAGATCAAGAATCCCCTGGGTTCCCTCTCTATTCATATACAGTTGATCCAAAAGGCCCTGGCCGCGAACCGGGAAATGTTTTTCAAAGCCCATCCCGACGGCGTGGACGGCATAGAACAGCGGCCCGGCGGTTATTTCGATATGCTGGATAAATACATCGCCGTGATCAACGAGGAGATAGACCGCCTTAACCGCATCGTGGTGGATTTCCTGTTTGCCGTCCGTCCTATGGACATGGATCTGCGGGAAGGGAGTATCAACACCCTTATTGAGGAATTGGTGGAATTCGTCAAATATGAGCTGGGCGAAGCCGGGATTGCCTGCGTGCTTGAGCTGGACAAAGAAATCCCGGACGCTGATTTTGACGAACGGTACATGAAGCAAGCCCTCCTCAATCTGATCAAGAACGCCCTTGCCGCCATGCCCGGCGGCGGGACGCTTACCATTAAGACCTGCGGTACGGACACGGAAATCCAGATCGGCATCTGCGACACCGGTATAGGCATCCCCGAAGAGAACCTCTCCAAGATCTTTGAGCCTTATTTTACCACCAAAGACACCGGTTCGGGCCTGGGCTTGACGCTGGTCTTCAAGATAATCAAGGAGCATAAGGGCGAGGTCATTGTAAAATCCCGGGAAGGAGAGGGGTCCTGTTTCATCGTTACCCTGCCTATTCCCCAACGGGAGACTCGGCTGTTGGGCTACGAAGGAGAATAGGGTGAAGTTTAAGCTTTTGGTTGTGGATGACGAGAAGAATATCCGGACAGGTCTTGCGGCGGCCCTTCAAATGGACGGCTATGAGGTAGAAACCGCCGCCGCCGGCGATGAAGGCTGGAAGCGCTTTCAAAAAGGGGACATAGACCTGGTTATCACCGATCTCCGTATGCCCGGCGTTTCCGGGGAAGAACTCCTCAAGCGGATAAGCGCCGAAACCCCCGGCATCCCGGTCATCGTCCTTACCGGCCACGGCACGGTGGAAAGCGCCGTAAGCGCCATGAGGAACTGCGCCTACGACTTCCTTACCAAGCCGGTAAACCTGGAACGCCTGTCTCTGCTGGTAAAACGGGCCTTGCAGAACCGGGAACTGGCGCTCCGCCACCACCAGCTTGAGGAGGAGCTGGAACGCAAGAAGCAGTTCGAGACCATCATAGGCGCCAGCGTTCCCATGCGCCGGGTTTTCGACACCATAAGCCGCGCCGCCCCGGCCCGGGCATCGGTGCTTATCACCGGCGAATCCGGGGTTGGCAAAGAGCTGGTGGCCGACGCCATCCACGAGCTTTCCCCCCGGAAAGGCAAGCCTCTGATCAAGGTCCACTGCGCGGCCCTGGCCGCGAGCCTGTTGGAAAGCGAACTTTTCGGCCATGAAAAGGGGGCTTTTACCGGGGCGGTTTCCCGTATGCGTGGCCGTTTTGAATTGGCCAACGAGGGAACCCTTTTCCTTGACGAAATCGGCGAAATCGACCAGAACATCCAGATTAAGCTGTTGCGGGTGCTTCAGGAAAAGAAATTCCAGCGGGTAGGCGGGGAAGACACCATAGAGGTGGATGTCCGCATCGTCGCCGCCACGAATAAGGACCTTAAAGCGGAAATTGAGAAGGGCAATTTTAGGGAAGACCTCTACTTCCGCCTTAATGTGGTGAACATCCACGTCCCCCCCCTGCGGGAGCGCAAAGACGACCTTCCCCTGCTTATCAGCGCGTTTCTTAAAGAATTCGCCGCGGAAAACGGCAAGCCCGTGGAGGGCCTGGACGACAAGGTCCAGGCCGCCCTCTACGCCTACGATTGGCCGGGCAACATCCGGGAACTGCGGAACTGCATGGAAAGCGCGGTGGTCATGGCCAAAGGTCCAATCATCACCGAAGGGGACCTGCCTCCCACCCTCAGACGGCAGAGCGACGAGGGGTGGATACGCATTCCATTGGGGACAAGTCTTGAGGAGGCGGAGAAGATCATCATCCGGGATACCCTTTCTTCCCTCAAGGGTAACAAGAGCCGGACTGCGGAAGTCCTTGCCATAGGCCGCAAGACCCTGCACCGGAAGCTCTCCGGCTGGGGCGAAGGCGCGGAAGAGGGTGGGGTAGAGCAAGCGGAATGACAATCAAATCCCTGCACATTAAAAACATCCGGCCTGCCGGAAACCACCGGCTCTTTTTGTTTCCTGGCAAGCACTGGGCTTTACAATAGCCTTCAAGAGCCGTGCAGAAGTCGTCGGCATCGCAATAGATTCTTGTTATAGTATCTTCGTTCATAAGAAACCCCCTCCCTTTTCCCGTATTGAGATATATGTTTAGTCTATTATACCAGATTTGGGCAGGGGTTTCTTTATTGAAATTTATTTTTGTCGTTACTGCCATTACCACAGTTATAGTAATGACTGGTTCAAAATCGTAAATACGAAACCGCCATATACAGCCCTGTACGCACAGTGGTATAGCAGGAGGCCGCCCAAATAATAAGCCGCCCCCTGCCCATACATTCTCATTCGAGATCATTCTCAGCAGAAGCAAATTTATCAAGAGAGACCGTTGTAACAGTATTCACGAAATTGACCTTGGTAACATTGCTATAACCTTCACCGACGCTTGATGCACCATTTGTATAAAGGTATATTAAGCCGCCTTCGGTAGTATCTATAGCATTCACAAAATAGGAACCCGTACCTGTCCAGGCTTGACCTGTCTGTGGATCAGAACCTACTTTTAATTCGATGGTTACTTCGCCATTGCTGGAAACTCCGAAACC
>JAIRLK010000137.1 GCA_031259515.1 Treponema sp.
GTGTTCACGGACACCGGCACAAGGCGCATATCCGCGCCTATGAACTGGCCGAACTCCTTGGGGTTGATTTCCCCCAGCCCCTTAAACCGGGTTACCTCGTGGCCGCTCCCCAAGGCGGCCGCCGCTTCGTTCCGCTCCTTCTCGTTGTAGCAGTACCGGGTCTCCTTTTTGTTCCGCACCCGGAAAAGGGGGGTCTCCAGGATGAAGATGCGTCCGGCGGTTACCAGCTCCTCAAAATACGAAAGGAAGAAGGGAAGTAGGAGGTTCCGGATATGAAAACCGTCAAAATCCGCGTCGGTGGCGATGACGATGCGGGCGTACCGGAGGCCCCCCAGGTCGTTCTCTATGCCCAGGGCCATCATCATGTTGTAGAGTTCCTCGTTCTTGTAGATGGCCGTCCGTTTCTTGGCGTACATGTTCTCCACCTTGCCCCGGAGGGCGAAGATGGCCTGGGTCATCACGTCCCGGCTCGACACCATGGAACCTGACGCCGAATCCCCCTCGGTGATGAAAATCGTAGAATTTTCGCCCTTCTCCCCGTCTTCCAGGTGGTATTTACAGTCCTTGAGTTTGGGTATCTTGAGGATTATCTTCTTGGCCGCTTCCCGGGCTTCCTTCTTGACCGCGTTGAGTTCCGTCCGCAGCTTCTCATTGGCCATGACCTTCTGTTCCAGGCGCTTGGCGGCCTCCGGGTTTTTATGAAGCCAGTCCTCAACGGCGTCCTTGGTTTCCTGAACCAGCCAGGAACGGATGTCCGAATTCCCCAGCTTGTTCTTGGTCTGGCTTTCAAAAACCGGATTCTTGATCTTAATCGCCACCGCAGCAATGATGCCTTCCCGCACATCCTCGCTGCGGTAGTCCTTCTTGAAAAAAGCCTGAATTCACTTGAGGAACCCCTCCTTAAAGGCCGAAAGATGGGTCCCGCCGTCAGAGGTAAACTGACCGTTCACAAAAGAGAAGTATTCCTCGCCGTAGTTGTTGGTATGGGTAACCGCGAATTCCACTGAACCTTGGTTCGCGGCGCCGGAATTCGACTGCCCCCCCTTGTAGTAGCCTATGGGATATATGCAGTCCTCCCCGGTTTCTTCCGAAAGGAGATCGAAGAGTCCCCGCTGGGAGACGTAAGATTTGCCATTAAACGCGAGGGTAAGACCCGTGTTAAGGTAGGTGTAGTTCAGGATACGGCGCTCGATAAACTCCAGGTTGAATTCGTAGTCCCCAAAGACCTCCCGGTCCGGGATAAACTCCACATAGGTGCCGTCTTTTTGCGGGTCCTTGAGCCTCCCCTTCCGCTCGCCTTTCAGCGCTCCCCGCTCGAACACCGCTTCGGCAAAAGCCCCTTCCCTGACGGAAATCACCCGGAAGCGGGAGGACAGGGCGTTCACCGCCTTGGTCCCCACCCCGTTAAGGCCCACGGAAAACTGAAACACGTCGTCATTGTACTTGGCCCCGGTGTTAATAACCGACACGCACTCCACCAGCTTACCCAGGGGGATGCCCCGGCCAAAGTCCCGAACCTTCACCGTCCCGTCCTTCACCTGCACCTCAATGAGCTTCCCGTTCCCCATGATGTACTCGTCTATGCCGTTATCAATGACTTCCTTCAGGAGGATATAGATCCCGTCATCAGGGTTGGAACCGTCCCCCAAACGGCCTATATACATCCCGGTCCGCAGCCGTATGTGTTCCAGGGAAGAGAGGGTTTTGATCTTCGATTCGTCGTAGACCGGGGAAGGCGCGGCTGTTGCAGCCGTTTTTTTCAGAGCTCCCGCCGCCGGAAGGGTCTTGTTTTCCTGTTTTACTGGCATATTTCCTCAATAACTACCGCTTTATAGCATGTCTGATAGTATGTCTGTATGAAGTATACCCATAAGTCCGGCGGGATTCAAGAAACCCCAGGGGGGTCCGGCAGGGCAACAGCTTTAAACCAGGACTTGACATCCTTCAAAGTTTTTCAGTTCTCCGTCCATGCCGATAGGATAGCATCCTTCTTAACGGTGTGCGTATGGGAGACTCCCCCCTCCTGAACGTTAAACCTCTGAAAAAAGCGTATCGAGTATTGTATTCTTTTCAAAAAATCTGTATTTTCATAGAGAAACTCACTATCACTCATATTTAAGGAAGGATGGTACAAATGAAACGGTTAAGAAAGTTTGCTGTTACGGCAGCCGGGTTGTGTCTTACGGCTGTTCTCTTCATGTCCGCCGGAGGGCGGGAGCAGAGCGCTTCAAAGCAGATCCGCATAGGGATCGCCAAGATAGTGCAGCACGAAGCCCTGGATGCCTGCGAAGCCGGGATTCAGGACGGGCTTAAAGCACGGGGGATTGACGCGGTATTTGACCTTCAAAACGCCAACGGCGACATGAACACCGCCGCCCAGATCGCCAACAAGTTCAAAAGCGATAACGTGAACGTAGCGGTGGGGATTGCCACGCCCACGGCGGTAGCCCTGGCCAATACCTTAACGGATACGCCGGTGGTGTTTAGCGCGGTAACCGATCCGGTGGAGGCCAATCTGGTTTCCACCCTTGCCCACGGCGAAGGGAACGTAACGGGCCTTTCGGATGCCATTCCCACCGGGGATCATATCGCCCTGTTTAAGGAAATTGCCGGGATCCAAACCCTGGGCTACATCTATACCAGTTCAGAGGCAAACTCCATTTCCGCCTTGGCCCTGGTTGAAGAAGCCTGCGAAGCCCAGGGAATCCATCTGGTAACCCAGGCCATTTCCACTTCCGCAGAACTCAGGCAGGCGGCGGAGGCCATCGTGAACCGGGTGGATGGCATCTACCTTACCACGGATAACACGGTGTATTCGGCCCTCTCTTCCCTGATTCAGGTGTTCGGCGCGGCAAAGAAGCCCATCTTCTCCGGGGACGTTACCGGGGCTTTGAACGGCGGGTGCATGATCGCTTCGGGATTCAACTACTACAAGGCGGGGGTCGCCACAGGGAACATCGTTGCCGATATATTGGAAGGCAAAAAACCCGCGGATATTCCGGTCAAGTTCCTCACCGATCCGGCGGAATCGGATATGCTTTTCGATCTCGACGCAGCCAGGGCTTGCGGCATCGCCATTCCGGAGCGGTATCTTTCCACGGCGAACTACATCTTTGAAAACGGAAAACTGACCAGCAAGTAAGGCTGTTTCCCGGTTGGGCGGTATTCCCCATAGTTGAAGAAGGTCCCCGGTTAAGGTAGTGTATGGATTACGGTATTTTATGATCGGTTGAAAGACTAAAAGTGAAAGACTAAAAGGCGCTATATGATCGAAGGTATTCTGATCGAGGGTCTCATTTACGGCATCATGGTTCTGGCGGTGTTCATTACCTTTAGAATTCTGAATTTCGCCGATATGACGGTGGATGGGTCCTTTCCCCTGGGGGCGGCCATCATGGCGGTGATGCTCATCAAGGGGCTTCCCCCCATCGCCGCCATAGGCATAGCCTTTGCCGGGGGCGCTCTGGCGGGGTTTATCACGTCCCTCATCCATACACGGCTCAAAATTCCCGACCTCCTGTCGGGGATCCTCACCATGACCATGCTTTACTCGGTGAACCTGAGGGTTATGTCCAACCGGGCGAACCTGTCCCTGCTCCGGGTTCCCACCATGTTCACCCGGATTTCCGAATGGGCGGGGGCTTTTATGCCTTCCCAAACCGCCATCGTCATCCTCTGTATCATGGTGGCGGCCCTTGTCAAGATTCTGCTGGATCTCTTCTTTCATACCGATTTCGGCCTGTCCATGGGGGCTTTGGGGGCCAATCCCCAGCTCATCATATCCCAGGGGATGAATCCGGACATCATCAAGATGTGCGGCATCTCCCTGGCTAACGGCATCGTTGCGGTATCCGGCGCTTTCGCGGCCATGTACCAGGGGTTCGCCGACGTAAACCTGGGGAGCGGCATGATCGTATCAGGACTGGCATCCCTCATGATAGGGGAGTTCCTTATCCGGTCCAACAAGGTGAGCCTCCTCACCTTCCGGGTGATCCTGGGGTCTATCCTGTACCGGGGCCTGATGTACTTCGCCCGGAACTACGGGTATTACGTCCACATGACCGCCAACGATCTCAAACTGATCACCGGGCTCCTCATCATCCTGTGTATCATCATTTCCAAGACGGGGTTCAGGGCCGGCCCCCGGAAGAAACAGCGGCCGGGAAGGACAGGGAGCGTCTAATGGTTAGGGTAGAAAACCTCAATATGATCTTTGCCTCCGGGACGGCTGACGAAAACCACGCCCTCAAGAACATCAGCCTTACGGTCCGACAGGGGGATTTTATCACCATCATCGGTTCCAACGGTGCGGGAAAGTCCACCCTCTACAACATCATAGCCGGGACCTATGGCCCGACTTCGGGCAGGATATACATCAAAAATGAAAAAGACGATGCCGAACGGGACATAACCCGGGAAGCGGAATACAAGCGGGCCCGATACATAGGCCGTATATTCCAGAACCCCCTTCTGGGTACGGCGGGCAAGATGACCTTAGAAGACAACATGGTAATCTGTCATAAAAAAGGGTACAAGGGTCTTAGGATCAGCCTGGACAAAGCCATGCGGGAAACCTTTCGGGAGCAGTTGCGGGTCCTGGGCATGGGCCTGGAGAACCGTCTGCAAGACAATGTGGACCTCTTTTCAGGCGGACAGCGCCAGGCCCTGACCCTGCTTATGACGGTGATGTCCAGGCCGAGCCTCCTTCTCCTGGACGAGCATACTGCTGCCCTGGATCCCCGGAACGCGGAGCTTATCATGGATCTTACCCTCCGTTTTGCCGCCGACTACCGACTGACCGTCATGATGATCACTCACAACATGGTCCACGCCTTGCGGTTCGGGAACCGGCTCCTCATGATGGACGGCGGCGAAATCATCCTGGACATAGACGCTGCGGAAAAGGCGAAGCTTACCACCGGGGACATTGTTCAGCGGTTCAAGGATATTAAAAAGCGGGAATTGGCCAACGATGAGATTCTGTTAAGCTAGGAGCGCCTGTTGCACTTGTGGATTTTTAAGGAAATAACAACAAAGGAATTGTCAAAACAATATTCCTTAAAGCGAAACAGAGAAAAAAATCTTTGGAGGGAAGGCATGGATTTAACAGGAATAATAACCGGAAGCATAACAATAGTGTCACTTTTTGTAGGATTACCCGGTATAGTGCTCAATTTTATATATAAAACTAAAAAGAATAAAACCGAGATGATAAAACAGCAAAAGGAATTACTGGAACTGGAGATTGAGAAAGAGAAGATACACTTAAAGTTATTGGAAGAAGAAAACAGGAAATATGATAAAATAATAGGGAACCATTCAGAGGGGCATATATTGATGGATGATAGAATTACGGTTAGACATGAAAGGGATAGTTGAAATGTACCGGGGAACGGAAGCTGGAGAGTTATCGGACTATTTTAAGAGGGAGGGGGCGGCAGAGCATCCCGCAGCCATACAACCGTTTATCCTGGCCATGCATAAACACCACCGCGGCGTATGGGAAGCACTGGTCTAAGGGCGCCATACCGTTCATTAATGGACACGGGACGGCTTTTTGGCAAAACCATACCGGCTGTTATCGTCTCGGTTTTTATCATAAGCGCCGCCGTTATTTTCGCCGTTACCTACGGCAGGACCTCGGCTATTCCGCTGGTTTTTGAATCAGACTCGGCTGATAACCGGCTGATGTTTTTTCTCAATTATTATATCCCCCTGTGTGTGTATTCCGTAACGGTATTCGGCTGTCTTTATGGAGAGAGTTTTTTGTTTCGCGGTATTTGCCTCGTGATAGGGTTTGCCGCCGCTGTTATCGCCGGTTATGTGCTGGATGATCTCTTCACTATCACTATTTGTATCTACAGCGCGTATGTGTTAATGACCGCAGCCGCTTTTTATCCGCCAAAAAATTATATCATCAGCGGATTATCAATACTCCTGTTTATCATCTTTTTGTTTCATCCGCCGTTCATGGGACTTATCCAAACAGGGCCGCGCTTCGCGAATTATCCCGCCAATCAGATCACGCTGCTTGTACTGTATCTGGCGTTGCTTGCCGCAGCTATGTCCATGATTCGTTATCTTGCGGAACGATACGCCGAATGTAAGGAGGAAATCACCCATTTGAATCAGGTAAGTACAAAGATGCTGCTTCTTAATCACCGCCTGCAGGAATACACAAAAAATTACGGCAATGAAGCGGTGCGAAAAGACCGGCTGCGTTTTACCAGTGAGCTTCACGATAGCTGCGGTTATGTATTTACCAATATTATCGCCATTACCGACGCGGCGATTAGCTGGTCGTCAATGGATGCGCAGAAAATGCAGGATACCTTTCAGCTTATACAAAATCAAGCCCGGGAGGGTCTTAGAAAAACACGGGAAACCCTGCACATGATCCGGGAGATCCAGTCGCCCGGTTCGAGAATCATAGAAACCATTTACGAGATGAAGTCGATATTTGAGGAAGTGACGGGAATAGAAGTTGAAATAGAAACGGGAAATATTAAATTTGATTATGGGCCGGAAGTGAACCAATCGCTTGTTCGTATTATACAGGAAGGATTTACCAATTCAGTACGGCATGGAAAGGCAAGCAGAATCACTATCCGGTTTTGGGAATTTCCCGGGACGCTGGAAATGCTGCTGCGGGATAACGGTATAGGCGCCCCTAATATTATTAAGGGGATTGGCATCGCGGGAATGGAAGAGCGTCTCGCGGTACTGGGAGGAAAACTGGAAGTCTCGTCGCCGGAAGACGGCGGCTTTGCCCTTAAAGTGACGATACCGGTTTAACGGAGAAACAAATGCCAAAACTGAAATTATTGCTGGTTGATGATCAAAGCCTCTTTGCGGAAAGCCTTCGTACTTCCCTCAATCATTACGCGGAAGACATGAGCGTGGTGGGCATTGCGCATAACGGAAAAGAGGCGCTTGCGATGACGGCAAAGTATCAGCCTGATGTAATCTTGATGGATATAAAAATGCCGGAAATGGACGGCGTCGAGGCGGTACGGGAAATACGGCCCAAATATCCTGATATAAAAATAATCATGCTTTCCACCTATCATGAGGATATGCTGGTACGTTCCGCCCTTTCGGCCGGCGCTTCCGGTTATTTGCTGAAGGATATTTCACCGACTGAACTGATTACGGCGGTCCGGGCGCTGGGCAGCGGAATTATGCAAATTTCTCCGGATATTGTCCGCCAGCTTGTGCAGGAACGGTATAGTCCGTCCACCGGCCTGCCGGTGGAGGAAGAAACGCGGGCAAGGGGAATAGACGAAAATTCCTTTGAGTGGCTGGATTCCCTGACCCGCCGGGAACGGGAAATTTTTACGCTCCTGGTACTGGGATATGAAAATGAACAAATCGCCGATAAATTCGATCTTGCCCTGCAAACCGTCAGAAACCATGTAAGCGCCATTTATTCAAAGCTGGGCGTAAAAAACAGATTTGAAATTATCCGGCTGGCAAACAAAAACATAAATTAGGGACTGCCCAAAAAACGGGCAGTCCCGTACCGATTGTACTTATTTTGAATGAGGGACTTACCCGCAGGCTAGTCCTTCCACAGGTAAAAATCGTCTACGCAGCCCCAGTTGTTACTCTCGATACCGATTTCAACCGTATCCCCCGCGTTTAAATTACAGGATACGGAATCGCTCCTATATGCCATCCATCCTCCATTAGCGAAAGTATCTGAGACCAGATCACTTCCTCCGCTCGTTCTGATGAACAAAGTGATATTTCCCGCGCCTTCATGATAAACGGAAAGATTATAGGTTCCGGTTTCAGTAATATTTATGGTCTGGTAGATTGACGCCCCCGAGGAATGATCAAAACTGTATGCTCCGTCATGAAAATCTCCGTTTCGGCGATAGCCGCTGCCGGGTATCGTCCAGGCTGACATATCCTCATCTTCAAAACCGGGGTTCTGTACCAGATTGACGCCGGGCGGTACCATCACGGAAATAACAACCGGCCAGGTTGAACCGCCGGATGAAGAAGCTGTTCCGTTAACCGTATATGGGGCGCTGGACGCTTCGGTTATCGCCGCTATATCATCCCCATTCCATTGGACAGATATATTTGTGGTATTCCCCGAGGCCCACTGGGCGGCTACTCCTGACGGAAGCTTTGTCGCAATACTCCCAATATCACCCTTTGTAAGGTTGGCTTGAGGCGGACTCGGAACATACATTACATAATCGCCGCGGCTGGTGGTATCCTCCGCCCCGGTATAGGCATACTTGAAAACCTTGAGCGAGGGATACGCCTGCCCGGGAACAAGATTGCCGTAAGATTTGCGTATGGCATCCCCGCTTACGCCGTCATACCATGTTTTCGTACTTTCCGCAAAGTTGCCGCGCACTTGATTGTCCCCCTCCGGGACCAGGGCGGTGGCAAACAAGGCATTGAAGGTATCGGGGCTGGGGCGCGAGTCACCGTTTGGTCTGAAGACAGAGGAATAACCGGCAGCAATGCCGTAACCGGACTCTTCGTATTCCGCCTGGCTCATCGTGGTAAGCGTCCCCGGATCAACCCATGCGGCTTCATAAATAAAATACCCCATGCCTCCTGAAACGGATGCGGCCGCAATCACATCGCGGATGGCGTTTGCCTGGCCCTGGATGGTTTCAGGATACTGTACGCCGACGGCTAACCTGGCATCCGTAACATTACCGTTTGTGCCGGACGGAAAGGCGCTTACGCCGTGTTCAACAACCCACACCTCCTTACCGGGTTTGGCCTGGAGGATCCCTTGAATTGCCGCCTGAAGCTGCGGGATGGTTCCGTGCCAGCGCGGATAATACGAAGATCCGAATACATCATAATCAATATTATTGGCATCAAGGGCAGAAATACGACTCCCGAATCCGTTTTGAGGATCCGTATAATGAACGACAACCTTGGCGTTTTGACCATGCCGGGCGTTAAAGTTCCGAACTCCCTGGATCCCCGCTTTAAGCAGGGTGAACATATCGGCGCTTCCGCCCCCCGTTCCCGCGATGCCGCCGTTAATCTCGTTGCCGGTCTGTACCGCGCCGATGGTAACGCCGGAAGAAGCGATGCTTACCAGCGACTCCAGGGTATATTCCCGGAGTCTGGCGGCAATGAGGGGAATTGAGAGACCGCGCCATGCCTTGGGACGGATTTGGGTCCCCGGATCGCCCCAGAAATCAGAATAATGGAAGTTGACCAGCATCTTAAGGTTTTTGCCGGTCCGGGCATTGGAAGCAACTATGCGCCCGCCGATTTTCCTGGCGTTTTCGGCGTCGGCATTACCCGCGCCGTAACCCGCGCCAATCTCCCAGTCATCGGGATCGGTAAGCGCATAGGGTCCGTCCTTGCCTTTGCCCTGGGTAATTTGCCAAAACCCGCCCTGTGTAGCTTTATTGTCCTTATCCCACTGCCGGACATGCGGATCTACCCACACACGGACGCGAATATAATTCACCCCTGCATCGGCGAGGATATCGAAAATATCCTTCACGGCGCCCTGTTCATCTCTATAGGTAACGCCCGCCGCTTCGCCCGCCAGGACACTTGAAATATCAACGCCCATGGCGAAATCGGGACTTAAGTTATCCACCTTCTGAACCCAGATATTCGAAGACGCCAAACCGGGTGTACCGGGTATAACCGGATTCTGCGTATCAATCACCGTGGGGGGCTTCGGGTCTACAATCACCGTTGTTGATCCCGCCATCTGCTCGCAGGCCGCAAAAAACATAAGCGCCGCGGCAAAAACAAGGCCCACGCTTAAAAATCTGTAATATTTATTCTTCATTATTTAAGTCCTCCAAAAAGGTCTTCATAATCCCCCGGAACCTACGCCCGGGATTTCCTACCGCACTCGACGCCTAATCCTTGTAAAGGATAAAATCATCGGCCGTACCCCAGTTATTGGTCCCCGGACACTCTACGCGATAGCCCACCTTTACATTGGTTGCCGAAGAGACCGTGAAATCTACCACCGGATTCTTCCACTGCACCCAGCCGGTTGTCGCCGTGGCGGAGGCGGCGTTAATCGCGGTTCCGTTGTCATCGGCGCTCTCCGCAAAGAAGGTAACCGTATTTGCGGCGCCGGAACCCTGGATATAGCCAAGGAAATGATAGGTCCCGGGTTCAAGGCGGATTATCTGGTAAGCCGTCATGTCGAGTTCGCTATTCTGGTCTTCAAAGACACAGCCGAAGCTGCCCGTCCGCGGATTGGGCGTTGCCTTTCCGCAATGCAAAGCGTCCGCCCCGGCGCCGTCCTTCAGGGCATTCACAAAGGTCCAATGGGCCGCGCTTTCTCCGCCCGCTTCACCCGCTTCTTCAAAGCCCGGATTCTGCACATAATTTACATCGGGCTGAACGGTAACCGCGCAGTAAACGGAAAGCTGTCTTCCGTTTACCACTATGTCCCCTATCACGTTATAATCACCAATCGCCGTAAGATCCTTCATTCCATGGTAGACCGTCGGGCTTTCCCACCAGTTTGCACCAGGAATAGTGACGCCCGTTTCTCTCCAGACTATTGGTACGTCCGAAACTACACCGGAAGCAAAATTGACCTTTACTTTTTCCGGCATATAGTCCGTTTTTTGATCGATGTTCTGGAAGATAATAACCGTCTCGGTGTTGATAAGGTTCATCGGATAATCTTCTTTATCGCTTACCGAACCGGTAACCATGTACTTAAACACATTCAAACTGGGGAAGGCCATGCCGAAGGGCAGGGTTCCGCTGCCGTCTGAAAAGAAGCTTGAACTGCCGGAACCATAGGGAACCGAATCTGCATTAGACAAGGAATTCCGTCCGTTGGGATCATAAATGGCGCAGTATCTGGCGAATGAACTCCAGCCTATGGCCGCATATTGCTCCGCCGTCGAAAGCCTGTCGCCCTTCAGGTTAATCGCACTCCAAATGAAATAGCCGCTCACCCCCATCTTGACAAGTTCGTCAATGGTATTACGGATATTAAGGGCCTGTCCCTGCCATGAACTTGAATAGGACCATTCATTTACAGGAGATCCCGTTTCCATGTCGCCGGTTCCGGAACCGCCGGCCCCGGTTTCGACCACCATGGCCTTGAGTTTTTTGCCATTGTAATTGATGGCCTGGACCTTCGCAAGCTCACGGGCCAGATCGGGGATCACGCCGTGATTGGGGGTATAGAAGGAGGTCCCCAGGGTATCAAAATCAACCCCTGCGGCCAGCAGCCCTTCAACCCGCTTTTTATGACCGTCAAGTTCCTGTGGGTCCGTAAAATGAATAACCACATCAGCCTTTTGGCCGGACCTCTGATTGAACTCCCGCACCCCCGCCGATGCGGCCTTGAGCATCTCATAGGCGTCAGCCAAGCCATCGCCGTCATAATCATTCTCGCTGTTATCGTACCCATGAAAACCGGCCACCCCGTGATTTATCTCATTACCAATCTGTACGGCGGCAATCGTTACGCCGGTGGATGCAAAATCAAGCAGGGAATCGCGGGTAAACTCGCGGATCAGTACCGCCCGTTGATCGGCGTTTGTTCCGATCCAGGCTTTCGGCGTGAGCTGCCGCTCGGGGTCAGCCCAAAAATCGGAATAGTGGAAGTCAATGAGCATCCTGATGTTTTTGCCGGTCCGGGCGTTGGAGTCGGCGATCTGCTGCGCGATGGTCTTAACCACCGCCGGATCACAGATACCGGCGCCATAGGGCATCCCCAGCCAACTCTCGTCCACCCCCGCGGCGGCGATTTGTTCTGTGGTGAATGTGCCATTAGCCGCCAGGTCGCCCACTAAATAGACGTCATGATCAGCGGGATCGTTATTGGGATCGCCATCCACCCTGTTTAAATCCCACTGCCGGAAATACGGATCGTTCCATACGCGAATGCGGATGGCGTTGACTCCAGCTTCGCCGAGGATGTCAAAAACATCTTTGGGGACGCCGTTACTGTCCCGGAAAACAACGCCGGTCGCTTTGACCGCCGCAATCTCTGAGATATCCATGCCCCGCAAAAAATCATCCGTCAAACCTTCGACCTTATCCACCCAAATATTGGAGAGATAGGGAATATCCGTTATCGTTATCGTCTCATCTGCCGGTCCCATGGAACATGCGGCGAATAACACAAGAATACCAAGGATGGCTGGAAACCCCCTCCTCGTACCAGGCAATAGATTTTTTATTTTCGTATTTAATTTTAAAGGCCGCGAAGCGGCGAAATTTTGGAATAGGCGGGGGACTTTTTCTACCCGGATATTGGCAAATTTTTAAAAATTGACAGGCCTCCGGTTTAATGGTATACTGTAAAAAAACACCGGAGGTTTGGAGTATGCCGTCAATTGCCCAGTTACTGCCGCTGCTCGGAGCGGATTATGAGCGGA
>JAIRLK010000269.1 GCA_031259515.1 Treponema sp.
CTTTGGTTTTGAAAATTTAGGGTCAATCCACCAAACATACTATAACTCCATTGAAATAATTCCGTGTCATAATACCCCAAGAAATTATTATTTGTTTGTTGATTTTCCTGGGCCATTAAATTCCCAGAAAAGACCAGTGCCAATACAAGGAAATTAATTTTCAGAAATGTCTTCATAACAATCCTCCATAAAGGTTTCAAAATTTATTAATAATATAAATAAAACATTTCACAATGTCAATAATTTTGAGAAATTTTTGGGGGGAATTTGGATTTAATGGCGCATAACGGGAAGCTAAACGTAATCCTCACGCAACAAAAACGCCGCGCCTCTAGGGGAGCGGCGTTTTTGTCCGTGCGCAATCGGAGTTCTCCCCTCCGATAATTCACCTAAGAACCGAATTAATTCTGTTCGGAACAGCATTAATTCACCTCGGAAGGTATTCGCCGGAGATGCGGAATATCTAAGCCGGAGCTCTGAACATCCTAATCTTCCGGCTCTCCTTCAATCTCTCTAGACAGTTTCTATAGGGCGCGGTAGTATGCGGATACATGAACAATGATGCGTGGGCAGCCCTCCGGGAGGGTTACACAGACCCGGTTAGGGATGTTCTGTGGGGCCATATCTACCTTACCCCCGCCATGGCGGCCTTGATTCATTCCTTTCCCTTTATGCGGCTCTCCCGAATATTCCAACTCGGCCCGGCATACGGGGTTTACCCCGGCGCTACCCATACCCGTGCGTCCCACTCCATCGGGGTCTATCACCTGGCCCGGCGGCTCCTCCTCAACCTGGCGGAACGGGGCGCCGATTCATGGTTCAGCGCCGAAGGGGTTCGTTCCTTCCTGTGCGCCGGACTTCTTCACGACCTGGGACATTTCCCCTATACACACTCCCTCAAGGAACTGCCCCTTATCCCTCACGAGGCCCTTACCGCTGATCTTATCCGCGCCGAACCGATGAGAAGCCTGGTAGGGGCAACCGGCGCCGATCCCGATATGACCGCCGCCATTGTGGACACCCGGGAAGGCGAAGGCGCGGCTTCCCGCGGTGGTGAGCTGCATTTTTACCGAAAACTCCTCTCCGGCGTCCTTGACCCGGATAAACTGGATTACCTGAATCGGGATGCCCGGTACTGCGGGGTCCCCTACGGCGCTCAGGATGTGGATTACATCTACAGCCGTCTTTACCCCCACCGGGAACGGGGCATAGATATTGAGTCCCGGGGCATACCCAGCGTGGAAGCCATTCTGTTTTCCAAGTACCTCATGTACCGGACGGTTTACTGGCACCGGTCCGTCCGTTCCCCCACCGCCATGATCAAGACGGCGGTTCTGGCCGGGCTACGGGATGGGATTTTTTCCGAAGAAGCCCTCTACAACCTGGACGACCAGGGGCTTTTCGGCCTCCTGGCGGAAAACATTCATCCCCGGTTTTCCCTTGCCCGGCAGGTTCGGGACGGCCGGTTTTACGCGGCGGCGGCGGAATTCCCCTTTATTGAGGCGGAACATGGAGGTTTGACGGACATTACGGCCCGTTTCCGTTATGAGGAAGTCCTTGCGGAAAAACTCTCCCGCCTTCCCGGGGGGACGGGGACCCGGAGGATAGAGCCGGGGGAACTCATCATTGATATACCCGAGCCGGTTTCCTTTGAGACCGGTCTTTATGTCCGGGACGAGGCGCGGTACTTTACCGAAAGCACCGGGGTCTTTTCGGCGGATGTTGTGGAAGGATTTATCAAATCATTGAGGATTATTCGAATTTTTGTGGACCCGGTTCACGAAAATAGGTTACAATTAAGTGAGTCAGCGGATATTTTGTATAGCTACAAAAGCTGGCTATGCTGATAAGGGGGATTCATGTTTACAGAAATTCACAATACTATTGAAGATATTGTTTTTGCTCAAGTTACGGAGGTCGGAGATTCTATAGAAAGAAGTAAAAACGGTGAATTATGTACCTGCCATCAATGCCGTATTGACACGGCGTGTTATGTGTTAAACCGCATCGAACCGCACTACATTAGTTCTAACCGGGGGGTAGCGCGGGTTGAACAGGCGACCATAGCCCGCCAGCAGAAGGTAGCGGAAATCGTCAGTTTAATCTATGAAGGCATCCGGCAGGTTAATCACAACCGGCGTCCTTTCATCGACCACGGCTCCAGGAACGTTGATCCCGAAATGGTTTTGAATACTCCGATTTTCAACATCCCTATCATCATAGGCCGTGTCTTCAATGGTCTTAACTTTGAGCCTTTGCCGGAGGCCAAGGTAGAACTCTTCCAGAACGGGGACATTGCGGTCATGAAGGATGCCGCCTGGCAAAATCCCTTTATGATAGTGCCGAATACCGAAGGGACCTTTACCTTCTGGCCCACGTCTATCCCCGCAGAGGCAACCGCTATCAATAAAATTTTTGAGTTCTCCGTTAAAGTTGAGGCGCCTAATCTGGAAACACTGACTCACGTCTTCAAGATTCCGGTTACCAGCGAGATGCAGACCGCAGACGCTTACTTTAGGAAACGGTCCTTCAAGCTTCCTAACCTGCATCTATTCCCGGAGGACGGGGAAGACGAATTTTAGCGGCCCCGCAGCTCCGGGATAGAACGATTCGGGGAGGCGGGACTCGAACCCGCGACGTCTGGTTCCCAAAACCAGTGGCGTAACCGCTCGCCAACTCCCCGATTTCTCTACTATATCTGAATCCGCCGTTGCCGTCAATTTCCCAAGGGGCGTTTTCAGACTAAACAGGGAGGAATTAGGCGCTTGGCGGGGGTCGGCGCCTGTTTATTTTTGAACTATTCCTTACCTAAGCTCCGTCCATATTGTTGCCTGCTGTCTGTTCCCTGTCCTGACCGTATTGAACAATAATATCATTCTCGATAAAATCTTTATAAATAAACCAATTCAAAGGAGAAGAATATGAAAAAAATGGCCAAAATTATGATGGTTACGGTTTTCTGCATCGCGCTGGTCCTGCCGGTATTTGCCGGCGGCGGATCGCAGGCGGCGGGAGCTGATGTCATCAGGATCGGCGTGTTTGAACCGATGACCGGGGCAAACGCGGCGGGAGGCGCTATGGAGGTCGAGGGCATACGCCTGGCTAACGAGCTTAATCCCACGGTTACCGTCGGCGGGAAAACCTACAAGGTGGAACTCGTTGTGGCGGATAACAAATCCGACAAGGTTGAGGCGGCCACGGCGGTCCAGCGCCTGATAGACGCGGACAAAGTTACGCTGATACTCGGTTCCTGGGGTTCTTCCCTTTCCATGGCGGGGGGCGAGGTGGCCAGGGAAGCCCGTATTCCGGTGATCGGCCTTTCCTGTACCAATCCCCTGGTTACCGCCGGGAACGATTATTACTTCCGGGTCTGCTTTATCGACCCCTTCCAGGGAACGGTGATGGCGAACTACGCCTACAATAACCTGAACGCCCGCGCCGCCGTCATTGTTCAGGAGGTTTCCAACGACTATTCCGTGGGCCTGGCAAAATTCTTTTCGGATAACTTCAAGCGCTTGACCGGGAACCCCAACAGCATCCTGACGACGGTGAACTACAACACTGGGGATCAGGACTTCAGCGCCCAGCTTACTTCTATTAAGTCCTTCAATCCTGACGTTATCTTCGCTCCGGGGAATTATACCGAGTCGGCCCTGGTGATGAAGCAGGCGCGGGAACTGGGTATTGATGTCCCGGTCATCGGCGGCGACACCTGGGAAACCCCGGAATTTATTGACGTGGGCCGGGAGCGGGTAGAGGGGGCGGTCTTCTCCACCTTCTTTGCGTCCGAAGTGGCCGCAACTCCGGCTGCGGAGATCTTCCTTAAAGAGTACCGGTCCCGCTACAACAAGGAACCGGCCGCGGTTACCGCGCTCGGCTACGACGGCTACTTGGTCGCCTTGGATGCCATCAAGCGGGCCAACTCGACCGATCCCCTCAAAATCCGGGATGCCGTCGCGGCGACCAGCGGGTTTGTCGGGGCAACCGGGACGACGACCCTGGACGAGAACGGGACGCTACCAAGAGCGCCTTTATCAAGGTTGTTGAAGGCGGGAAATTCGTCTACAAAGCCATCGTGAACCCGTAAGGGGGAAACGCCGGGCCGGGGGATAAGCATGACAAGCGCTCTTTTCTTGCAGCATCTTTCAAATGCTCTTTCATTGGGCAGCCTCAACGCTCTTATCGCCATCGGGTATACGATGGTGTACGGCATCCTCCGGCTCATCAACTTTGCCCACGGCGATGTGTTCATGCTGGGAGGGTATATCGCTTTTTACGGTATCACCCTCCTCTTTATGCCCTGGTGGGTAGGCTTCATCGTTGCCTTCGGGCTGACGGGCATCCTGGGGATAGGGCTTGAACGGATCGCGTACAAACCCCTCCGGCACAGCCCGAAGATTTCCATCATGATTAGCGCCATCGGGGCGTCTTTCCTTATCGAGAATCTGGCCACGGTGATCTTCGGGGGGAGGCCCAAGGGCTTTCCCGTGCCGGAGATCTTCAACCGGGTGGTACGCTTGGGATCCGTATCGGTGATGAGCGTCAGCCTTTTTATCCCGGTTCTGACCGCCGCGCTTCTTGCGGTCCTGCTTGTCATCATCTATAAAACAAAAACCGGCATGGCGATGCGGGCGGTTTCCACAGACCTTGCGGCGGCGCGGCTCATGGCCATCGACGTTAATCAGATCGTCTCGTTTACCTTCGGGGCGGGATCGGTGCTGGCCGCCGTCGGGGGGGTCATGTGGGCGCTCAAATACCCCCAGCTTAACCCGACTATGGGGATGATCCCCGGCCTCAAGTGCTTTATCGCCGCGGTTATCGGGGGGATAGGCAACATCGGCGGGGCGGTGCTGGGGGGTCTCGTCCTGGGCTTTATCGAGATTATGATAATCGCCTTTCTGCCTACCCTGACGGGGTACCGGGACGCCTTTGCTTTTGTGCTTCTTATCGTCGTGCTTCTGGTAAAACCGTCCGGGCTTCTTGGGAAGAACCAGATAGAAAAAGTGTAGGGGAAAGGGGGACGCTGTGATTCCTGATAAAAAAACAAAACGTATTTTGAATATTTCAGGTTGCGCGTTCGCCGCCGCGTTTATCATTTTCGCCAATGGGGTATTCGGGCCGTTCTCCCTGCGGATATTCAATCTTTGCGGCATTTACATCATCCTTGCCTTGTCCCTCAATCTGATAAACGGGTTTACCGGGCTTTTTTCCCTGGGGCACGCTGGCTTTATGGCCATCGGCGCGTATGTAAGCGCCCTGCTTACCATGAGTCCCGCCCAGAAGGAACTCAATTTCTTTATGGCGCCCATTGTCCCGTTCCTTGCCCGTGTGGAACTGCCCTTTATCCCCGCCCTGATCATCGCCGGTTCCGTGGCGGCTCTGGCGGGTTTCCTCATCGGGACGCCGGTGCTGCGGCTCCGGGACGACTACCTCGCCATAGCGACCCTGGGCTTCTCCGAAATTATCCGCGTCGTGCTCACCAACCTCCAGTCGGTAACGAACGGGGCTTTGGGGCTCAAGGGGCTGCCGAAATTTTCGTCCACACTGATGATCTGGGCATCGGCGGCAATCACCATCGTCTTTATGGTGGCCCTGGTCCGTTCCGCCTTCGGGCGATCCTGCCGGGCAGTGCGGGACAACGAAATCGCGGCCCAGGCCATGGGCATACCCGTTGCCCGCGTTAAAATAATCAGTTTTACGATTTCCAGTTTTATCGCCGGGGCGGGGGGCGCCCTTCTGGGCCACATGATGACCACAATCGATCCTAAAATGTTTACCTTTAGCCTTACCTACAACATTCTTCTCATCGTGGTTTTGGGGGGCATCGGGAGCATAACCGGATCGGTAATAGCCGCTGTCGCGGTTACCATAGCGATGGAGGCGCTCCGCTTTCTGGACGGCCCCCTCAACTTTATATTCTTCCGTACACAGGGGCTGCCGGGACTGCGGATGGTGGTATTCAGCGCGCTCCTCCTGGTTGTGGTGATCTACCGCCAGCAGGGACTCATGGGAAAGCATGAATTCTCCTGGGACTCGATTTTCAACTCCGCGCTTCCCCGGCTCAGGGGGCTTTTTTCCGCACGGAAAAAACAGGGGGCAGCCTGATGCTTGTAACAAAAGAAGTTACCATGCAGTTCGGGGGGCTTACGGCGGTCTCCGATTTTTCGATCAGCGTCGGGGACGGGGAAATTGTGGGACTTATCGGGCCGAACGGCGCGGGGAAGACGACGGTCTTCAACGTGATCACCGGCGTCTACACCCCGGACAGGGGCGATATACTCCTTAACGGAAAGAATATTACCGGGAAACTGCCCCACCTGATCGCCAAAGCAGGGATAGCCCGGACCTTTCAGAATATCAGGCTCTTTAACGGGATGACCGTGCTGGAGAATATACTGGCGGCCTGTACGCTCAGGGAACGGCCCAATCTTTTTGAGTCCATCCTCCATCTGCCGGGCTATCTTAAAAAGGAACGGAAGGCGCTTGATTTTTCCCGCGAGCTTCTCGCGTCGGTCGGGCTTCTGGAAAACTCAGGCGACAATGCCGTTTCCCTTCCCTACGGAAAGCAGCGCCGCCTGGAATTGGTCCGCGCCCTGGCGACGGAACCTGTGCTGCTCCTGCTGGACGAACCCGCCGCGGGGATGAACCCACAGGAATCCCAGGAACTCATGGATTTTATCGTCGGCGTCCGGGACAAATTCAAAATCTCGATACTGCTTATCGAACACCACATGCAGGTGGTCATGGGCATCTGTACCCGGCTCTACGTGCTTGATTACGGGATCACCATTGCCGAGGGAAGCCCTGCGGAGATTCAGAAAAACCAGAAAGTCATTGACGCGTATTTGGGGGTGGAGTGATGCTGCGTCTTAAATCCCTTTCGGTATACTATGGCGGCATTCACGCGCTCCGGGGCATTGATATAGAAGTGGCCGATGGAAAAATCGTAACCCTTATCGGGGCAAACGGCGCGGGGAAGAGCACCATGCTTAACACCGTCGTGGGCCTCGTAAAATCCGCGTCGGGGAAAATCGTCTGGGACGGGGAAGACATCGCCGGCAAAGACACCAGGGACATCGTTTCCATGGGCCTGGTTCTTATCCCCGAAGGCCGCCGCGTGTTCCCCAACCTGACGGTGGACGAGAACCTCCGTCTGGGCGCTTATATCCAGCGGGACCCCGGGCGCGTCAGGCAGAGCCGCGAACGCTGTTTCGACCTTTTCCCCCGGCTCCGGGAACGTATGCGCCAGAGCGCCGGAACTTTAAGCGGCGGCGAACAGCAGATGCTCGCCGTCGCCCGGGGCCTTATGACTGAGCCGAAGCTGCTCATGCTGGACGAACCTTCCCTAGGGCTGGCCCCGCTCATCTCCAAAATGATCTTCGACATTATCAAGGAGATAAACCGCAACGGCGCCACGGTTCTCCTCATCGAACAGAACGCCCATGCCGCCCTTGAGATCGCCGATTACGCCTATGTGCTTGAGACCGGCGCCATCGCCATGCAGAACACCGGCGCGGCGCTTCTTCGGGACGAGGGGATCAGAAAGGCTTACCTCGGCGAAAGCTAAGGGGTCCGGCGGCGGGCGGCCCGGCGTTTTAGCTGACGCCGGTATCACGCGTTATGTGCCATTACTTTCAGAATATCACGAAAAGAATGGATACGGCGACATCCGTGCCGCCGTAATTCAGCCCTTGTATAAAAATAATGAAGTGTATATTATACGAAAACGGTTTTTATGAAAACTTTTAACTGGAAAATGAATACAGCTCTCTTTCTTGGCGGTCAGAACATTTCCTTGTTTGGATCGGCATTGGTACAGTATGCCATAACGTGGCATATCACTTTGAAAACCGGATCGGGAATGATGTTGACCGCTTTTGTTGTTACAGGCTTTCTCCCCATGTTTTTTATCAGCCCTTTCGCGGGTGTTTGGGCAGATCGTTTTAACCGTAAATATCTCATCAATATAGCGGATGCCGTTATTGCCACAATGACTTTGATCGTTGCTATCTGTTTTATAGCGGGCTATGAAAAATTGTGGCTTCTTTTGATTTGTGCGGGAGTTCGTTCACTGGGACAAGGCGTACAAATGCCGGCGGTGAACGCATTTATCCCTATGCTCGTGCCGCAAGAACATTATACTCGTATTAACGGTATTAACAG
>JAIRLK010000216.1 GCA_031259515.1 Treponema sp.
GTCATCTGCTCCGAAGCGAAAGGATCGAACATCTTAAAACCGGGAAGATACGCCTTGACGGGAACATCATAGTCAAGTTTACCCTCGTCCACCAGCATGGCGATCAGCGCGGAAGTAAACGATTTCGATATGGAAGCGATGCCGAACAGCGTAGTTTCACGCACCGCGTTTTGATCCCGGCGATCATCTATGCTGCGGCGGCCGTAACATTCGGAAAATACCGTTTCCCCATCCTTCAACAACGCGGCGGCCGCGCCCGGCGCCTGATAAAAATCCATAGCTTTCAGCACGGATTCTTTTTTAGGCAAATTTTCAATAAACATTGTCATCTCCCTTTTAATAGCAGCAATTAGCAGCAATTTAATATCAGCAATAATTTATAAGCATAGTATCTATTAACGCGGTTTTACGAGAAAGTCAAGCGCGGGAATGCCATGCCCTAGAAATCATAAAACTCACGCAAAAATCGCTTGACAGAGGGCGATCAATATATCATAATATCATAGTGATCATAGAGAATTTATATGCAGTAAGGAGTTTTTATGGCGAAGAATCTTAAATTTGAAACCTTGCAGGTACACGCCGGGCAGGAAAAACCTGACCCCGCAACAGACGCCCGGGCGGTGCCCATCTATCAGACGACATCCTATGTCTTCCCTTCCGCGAAATCTGGGGCGGACCGTTTCGCGTTGACCGAGAGCGGCAACATCTATAGCCGCATCATGAATCCCACCTGGGATGTCTTTGAGCGGCGTATCGCCGCCCTTGAAGGAGGCGTGGCGGCGCTGGCAACCGCGTCGGGCGCGGCGGCCATGGCCTATGCCGTTCAGAACATCGCCCGCGCCGGAGACCACATCGTCTCGGACAATCAGATTTACGGCGGCACGTACAACCTCTTCGCCAACACCTTCAGGGATTTTGGCATTGAGACCACCTTTGTCGATGGCCATGATCCCAAGAATTTCCTCAACGCGATAAAACCCAACACTAAGGCGCTTTTCTTCGAGACCATAGGCAACCCCAACGCCAGCGTTGTCGATATCGAAGGGATTGTCGCAATCGCCCGGGAACACGGAATTCCGGTTATCGTGGACAACACCTTTGCTACGCCCTATCTGTTAAGGCCCATAGACTACGGCGTGGACATCGTGGTACACAGCGCGACCAAGTTTATAGGCGGGCACGGCACCTCCATAGGCGGCGTCATCGTTGACGGCGGCAGGTTCGACTGGGCGCAAAACGACAAGTTCCCCGGCCTTTCAAAGCCCAACCCCAGCTATCACGACCTGGTATTCACCGACGCGGTGGGTAACCTTGCCTATATCATCAAGGCCCGTACCACCCTCCTTCGGGACACCGGCGCGGCCCTGTCGCCTTTCAACGCCTTCCTCTTCCTGCAAGGGTTAGAAACCCTGTCCCTGCGGGTCGAACGGCATGTCGAGAATACGCTGAAAGTACTCGATTTTTTGAAGGACCATCCCCAGGTAGAGCAAGTGAACCACCCGGCCCTCCCCAGCCACCGGGACCACCAATTCTACAACCGCTACTTTCCCCAGGGCGGGGCGTCTATCTTCACCTTTGAGATCAAGGGCGGCGCGGAAAAGGCGAAGATCTTTACCGAAAAACTGAACCTGTTTTCCCTGCTCGCCAATGTGGCGGACGTAAAATCCCTCGTGATCCACCCGGCCTCCACGACGCACTCCCAGCTTAGCGAAGCGGAACTCCTGGAACAGGGCATCAAACCCAATACCGTCCGCCTTTCTATCGGAACCGAGCATATCGACGACATCATTGATGATCTTACCCAGGGTTTTGAGGCGGTAAAGTAACGTATATGAAAAAAAGGGGGGCGGAGACACCCCCCCAACGTTTTACGGGGCAGACGCCCTGCAAACGATTATACCGTGGGATAATCTACCCCATTCCGGTTGATGGCTTCCCCCGGCGGGAGCCGCCGCCCGCACAAACACCCGCCGGGGCGAACAGGATAAAAGCGGCTAAAACCAGTCCGAACATGAGAGAACTCTTTTTCATTTCTTTACTCTATCTCTGTCGGTACTTTCTAGAAGTATCAAATGTTACTTCCGGCCTGTCCGTACCGATACCGGCGGTCCAGCAATTTTACATTGAGAAAAATGTGCTACAATGCGGAGTTCAAACCCACTCCCGCAGACACCCCCCTGGTAACGCTCCTTTCCAAAGCGGTACAGGAGACTTCCGGCGTGGAAACCCGGACCATAGGCATCGAGTTTGCCCTTCGGCGCTATCCTGGGCGCCGCCGCGGTGATGGCCTGCCTGATGATGGCGGAGCGTTAGGAACGGTACCGCGCCGGGTTCATCCGGCGGGATCCCCTTTGGGTTGACCGGGCAAAGAAAAGGCGGGAACCCGTCCGCGGGCGGCTCCCGCCTCCTTTCCCGCCTGCACGGGGCGGGCAGGTTGAAGATTATCCACTAAGACGGCGCCCTTAGCGGATACAGAATGCGGGGGCGACGCCATTCGCAGTAGACGCATTGCCGAAGGAGGAGCTACCCTCGCTGTCAATAGAGACAAAACTGGCCTCAGAAGAACCAGGGCTTCCCAGCCAATACGAGGACGAGCCGGAGCTCCCATTTTTTTCCCGACTCTCTGTATCGGTGTAGTATTCAAGCCATGCCTGGGTTCCCATGGTTTCTGATGAACTCCCCGTTCCACCCATCTCCCCCGCCGTGGGCAGCCACAGAAGATCTTGCAGCGAAGCACCGCCCACATGCCGCAAAGGAGCCCACATCAAGTCTTTCGGCACC
>JAIRLK010000332.1 GCA_031259515.1 Treponema sp.
TTTATCTGAACAAAACCAAGGAGGCCCGACGGGCACATGGTCTCATTCAGTTCCATTATAAATATCGGTGTTTAAAAAAGGGCCTTTAGGAAATTCTTCGTTTGGCCTATATATCTTAATCGGTTGGCAGGTTCCCCGCCGATTGCCGATGAAGCGTTAAGCGCCCTGGACATTATCACAAAAATCGAGATCCTCAAATTGCTGCACGAGCTTAAGGGAAAGGGAAATTTTACCCTGATCTTCGTGTCCCACGATCTTCCGGCTGTGGCGGATATTTCGGAGAGGATTGTAGTCCTTGACCGGGGTGAAATTATCGAAGACGCCCCGGCGCGCCGGGTTCTCCGCTCCCCCGCCCACCCCCGTACAAGGCTGCTGGTAGAATCGGGCCTTACCCTTGACGGGGATCTCCGGCGGGTCTGATTCATACGGGACGGAATGCCTCAAAACAAAACCGTAACTATTCAGTCGTAGTGTGATTGAGGACCCGCTCTGTGGAGTTCCGCACCTCCGATAATTCTGTTCAGAACTCCGATTTTCCTGCTTTTACCGCCGAATTCGGCGTTCAGAACTCCCCAATCCATACGTTGAACACCCTAATGGTTTAACGAAGCTGCCGACGCTTTCCCCCGCAGGCGACTGAATAGTTACCTGCTCAATTAATTTTGATGCATCGCGGAATCTTGCCAGGAGCTAAGAGGTATAGTATACTTCTTTATATGCATCAATCCCCCCTAAACTTGCTTTCCAGTTGTACTTCCGGCGGCTGTGGCGCTAAACTGGGGCCCGGCGACTTGGCGGACATCCTTGCCTC
Organism: Treponema sp.; assembly: GCA_031259515.1. Lineage (GTDB taxonomy): Bacteria > Spirochaetota > Spirochaetia > Treponematales > Breznakiellaceae > JAIRLK01. The sequence goes on from JAIRLK010000332.1 coordinate 812, forward strand.
CATGGAAGTAAAGGGGGACCCGGCTCTCCTGGTTGGCTTTGGCGGCAGGGATGATGCCGCGATATACCGCATCGACGATGAGCGCGCCCTGGTTTCCACAGTGGATTTCTTCTCCCCCATGGTGAACGACCCCTTTCTTTTTGGTAAAATCGCGGCGGCCAACGCCCTCAGCGACGTTTACGCTATGGGTGGCAAACCCCTGTTCGCCCTTAACCTGAGCTGTTTCCCCGAAAAACTGGATCGCGCCATCCTCACGGATATTCTCGCCGGCGGGGCGGCCAAGGCGCTGGAGGCGGACACGGTGATTGCCGGGGGCCACTCCATCTTCGATCACGAACCCAAGTACGGCCTGGCGGTTACGGGCGTTGTCGATCCCCGGCGTATACTCCGTAATGATACCTGTAAAGCGGGAGACGCCCTAATCCTCACCAAGCCCTTGGGTGTGGGGCTTGTCATGGCGGCTCTCCGCGCAGGCGAGGCGGCGGAGGCGCTTATCAAGGCGGCAACGGATTCCATGGAGCGGCTTAACCGGTGGGCGGCGGAAAAGATGATCGCCCTTAACGCGTCGGGCGGCGGGTATGTACACGCCTGTACGGATATTACCGGCTTCGGCCTGGCGGTCCACGCTTCGGAGATGGCCGGCGGGAACCATACCCTTGTCATAGACGGCGCTTCCCTGCCCCTGCTTCCCGGAGCCCTGGGTTTCGCGGAGAGCTTCTATGCCACGGCTGCGGGGCAGAGAAACCGCAATTACATGGCCGGCAAGGCCGATGTTTCCGCCCTGCCTCCGGCCCTGCAAGAGCTTGTCTTTGACCCCCAGACCTCCGGAGGGCTGCTCATCGCGGTTGTTCCGGAAGCGGCGCGGGAACTCTGCGGCGCCATAAACCGGGACGATCCCGCAGCGGCGATTATCGGTGAGGTTGTTGAACGGGAAGATGCCGCGGTATTACTGGTGTAAGAGCCTGTTGCACTTGTGAATTTTATGAGCGAAACGCAGCAGGCTCTAAATAGTAATACCGGCGATCTTGCAATTTACGCACAGTATAGCTGTTTTATAGATGTATAGAAATTACAAAGGAGAATTATTATGGAGATTATTAACGTACTCGGCAAGCCTTGTCCTATTCCGGTGATTGAAGCGCGGAAAGCCCTGCGGAAAACGCCCGTCGGCGAAGCGGTGCGGATTCTGGTCGATAACGACATCAGCCGCCAGAACCTTGAGAAGATGGCCGGGGGTTTAGGCTGCCCGTCTTCCTTTGAAAAGCGGGATGACGGGAACATCCTGGTAACCATAACCAATACTCCTGCGGCGGGCGCCGCGCCTTCCGGGGAACGGGGTCCGCTTGTGGCGGCTATAGGCAAAAACACCATGGGCCAGGGTAACGATGATCTGGGCGCCGTCCTCATCAAATCTTTCATCTATTCCCTCACGGAGATGGATAACCCGCCGGAAACCCTGCTCTTTTTCAACTCCGGCGTAAAACTCACCACCGAAGGTTCCACCGTCATTGCCGACCTCCAAAAGCTGGAATCCCGGGGAACTATCATTTCAAGCTGCGGGACCTGCCTGGATTTTTACGGGTTAAAGGAAAAACTCGCGGTAGGCGGTGTAACGAACATGTATGCCATTGCCTCCGCCATGGGAGAGGCGGGAAGGCTCATCAATTTATGAAATGTGCGCTGTAAAATGAACAGTGAGTATATCACGGAATGCGTTTTTATCTTTCACAGCACTCATGGCGCGATTATGGGCGAGCAGACGCTTCTTGCCGCAGGCATTGACGTGAAGGTGATGTCGATCCCCCCCAGTCTGGGCCCAACCTGCGGCATAGCCCTGCGTGTAAATCCCGAAGATGCGAAAAAAGCGGGAACCCTGCTGGGCCAAAGCGTCAAGGGTGTATACCGTCATCTTCCTATCATGGGGAATACGGATCGGTTTGTTCCATGGAATCCTTAAGCGCATGGTTTGACCGGGAGCTTTTCGGGGACGGAGGCGGCGCGGGCCCGGTGGTGGTTACCGTCATTGGGTCGGGGGGAAAAACCTCCCTCATTTGGCGCCTGGCCCGGTATTTTGCGTGTAAGCCGCGTGGTGTTCTTGTTACCACCACAACAAAAATGTTTCCGCCGCCAGAGACAGAATTACTGCCGGGCATCTCCGTGGCGGGCAGGCTCAACCAGCAGACGGGCAAACTCGAAGCCCTGCCGATTGAGGAGCTTGCGGAACGTATCACCGCGTATGATTTGACGCTTATCGAAGGAGACGGTTCCCGCGGCCTGCCCCTTAAAGGCTGGACGGACTATGAGCCGGCGGTCCCGCCGTTTACCACTATTACGGCAGGGATACTTCCCCTTTGGCCCTTGGGGAAGCCGGTATCGGCGGGACTCATTCACCGGCTTCCTCTGTTCTGCGCCCTCACCGGAGCGGAGATCGGAGACGCGCTGAAAATCGAACATCTTGTAAAGGTAATCGCCGGAGAAAAGAAATGTCTTTTTACCGCCGCCCTTGGGAGAAAGATTCTTTTTCTCAATCAGATAGAAGATGAAGGGTCTGCCTCCCAAGCGGAAAAGCTGGCGGCGTTACTGCCCGGGGATTTCCATGCATGCTGCGGCATAATCGCCGGCAGCGTCCGGCAGGACTGCATAGTATTTTAAAAAATTCCGCCCTGCAACCGGACAGTAATACTAGCCGACTGTTCTTTAGGAAAACACCTTTTATGTTATTTAAACAGGAATCGTAACATAAAAATGATGAACAGTATCCATGTTACAATAGTAATATCGCGTAATTTCCTGGTTATCACTTTGAGGATCACAAAGGAAAGCACTCCGTACACAATGCCTTCGGCTATGCTGTAGGCAAAGGGCATCATCACGATGGACAGAAAGGCGGGAATGCCCTCGGCGGGATCGGTAAAGTCAATGGACGTTACGGGCTTCATCATGAGGAAACCGACGAAGATGAGGGCCGGGGCCGTGGCGGCGCTGGGGATGAGCAGGAAGAGGGGTGACAGGAACAAGGCTATCAGGAAGAGTACCCCGGTAGAAAAGGCGGTCAGTCCCGTGCGGCCTCCGGCGGCGACGCCCGCCGTGCTTTCGACAAAGCTCGTAACGGTGGAGGTTCCCAGAGCGGCGCCTGAGACGGTGCCTACGGCGTCGGCGATGAGGGCCTGCTTGACCCGGGGAATTTTGCCGTTTTTGTCGACGAGCCCGGCCTGGGTAGTTACCCCGACCAGGGTGCCTACGGTGTCAAAAATATCGACAAAAAGGAAGGTAAAGAAGACCGTAAAGAACTGAAAACTCAGCACGGAAGAAAAATCGAATTGAAAGAGGAGCGGCGCTTCGGGGCTGCCTACAGGCGACCAGCCCTGGGGAACTACAGTAACTCCCAGGGGAATACCGATGATCGTGGCGGCCAGAATCCCGATGAGGATAGCGCCGGGCACTTTAAGCGCGTAAAGGGCTATAATGATGATAAATCCTATGATTGCCAGAAGCGGACTGCCGGCGCCCAAATCGCCCAGGCCTATGATAGTGCCCGCGTCGTTTACCACGAGACCCGCGTTGGCGAACCCGATAAGGGCGATGAAAAGCCCAATGCCTACGGAAACCGCTTTTTTCAGGTTTACCGGAATGGCCTCAATGATCGCTTCCCGGACATTAAGAAACGACAGGATGATAAAGAGCAACCCTTCAAGGAATACTGCGGTAAGGGCAACCTGCCAGGAATAGCCCATGCCGAAAACCACCGTATAGGTGAAAAAGGCGTTAAGCCCCATGCCCGGCGCCAGGGCTATAGGCAGGTTTGCCGCGAAAGCCATGACCAGGGTGGCAATCGCCGAAGAAATGGCCGTGGCGGTAAAAACCGCGCCGGGTGTCATGCCGTTGCCGATTTCTCCCAGCATACCGGGATTCACTACGAGTATGTACGCCATAGTCAGAAAGGTAGTGAGACCGGCGAGCAGCTCCCGCCGGACGGTGGTGTTGTTTTCTTTCAATCCAAACAATCTTTCCATAAAAATCCCCAAAAAATAGAATAATTAGAGCCTGTCCCAAAACTAATTGACGGTGCGCTGACGCGCACGGTTTTGGAACAGCCCCAATTACTTTAAGATTACAGCACTATTATGTCAAGAAAGTAAATTTTACCGGTTCATCCGCCTTTTTGACGGCAAATTCCTTGACCGAACAAAAATACAGCATTACACTAAACTATACGAAAAATTATGCGAATAAAGGGATGCCTATGTGCGTAGGACAAAGCATACCACGGGTTGATGCGTGGGAAAAAGTAACCGGAAGGGCAAAGTACACCGATGATTTAACCGAACGAAACGCGCTGATCGGGAAAATACTCCATTCCACCATTGCCAACGGGCTTGTAAAAAAGATTGACTTAGGCGAAGCGGAAAAAATCAAGGGGGTGGTGAAGATCATCACCTGCTTTGATGTGCCCGATTTTCCCTTCCCCACTGCGGGCCACCCCTGGTCCACCGATCCCGCCCACTGGGACCCCATGGACCGGCGGTTGCTCAACCGGCGGGTCAGGCTTTACGGCGACGACATAGCCGCGGTTATCGCCGAGGACGAGGTAGCCGCTTCCCGGGCGCTCAAGGCCATCAAGGTTGAATATGAGGAATACCCTGTCGTCCTTACCCCCGAAGACGCCATGAAAGAAGGCGCGCCCCTGCTGCACGAGGGATGTCCGAACAACATCCTGAAACATACCACGGTGGAGGACGGCAACTTCGAGGAAGCCATAAAAGAAGAAGGTCTCTTCTATTTTGAGGATGAGTTTGAAACTCCTATCGTTCAGCATTGTCATATTGAGCCGGCGGTGTCCTTCGCCTATATGGAACAGGGGCGCATCGTCGTTGTCGCGTCTACGCAGATACCCCACATCATACGCCGCATCGTGGGCCAGGCTCTGGGCATCCCTTGGGGTAAGGTGCGGATCATAAAACCCTACATAGGCGGCGGGTTCGGCAACAAACAGGACAGCCTTTACGAACCCCTTAACGCCTATATGACCACACAGGTCGGGGGCAGGCTGGTCAAGCTGGAACTTTCCCGGGAAGAGGTGTTTGCCTGTACCAGGGTCAGGCACGGCGAAAAAATCCGCCTTAAAACCTGGGTGCGTCCCAATGGTCGCCTTGTAGCCCGGAGCTACACCGCCTATTCCAACCAGGGCGCCTACGGTTCCCACGGCCACGGCATAGCCGCTAAAGGCACGAATGTGTTCCGTCAGCTCTACCGGGATGAGAAGGCCCGCAAGGTTGATATTTATACGGTACACACCAATACTGCGGCGGCGGGAGCCATGCGGGGGTACGGGACTCCCCAGGCGGTGTTTGCGGTGGAGTCCCACATGGAAGACATAGCCCGGAAACTCAACCTGGACCCCATAAAATTCAGGTTTCTCAATGTAATGCCCGTAGGTTTTACAGACCCCTTCACCAAAAACATAAATTACTTCGATTCTTTCCACGAGTGTGTGGAAAAGGGCAAGGCTTATATCAAGTGGGATGAAAAACGGGAACAATACAAAAACCAGAACGGCCCCCTGCGCCGGGGCGTGGGGATGTCTCTGTTCTGGTACAATACCGCGGTATGGCCCATTTCTATTGAAGTGTCTTCCTGCCGCATGATTCTGAACCAGGACGGCAGCGTACAGGTCCAGCTTGGAGAAACTGAAATAGGCCAGGGCGCGGACACGGTTTATACCCAGATGACGGCGGAAACCTTGGGTGTTTCCTGGCGGAATGTCCATGTGGTAAGCACCCAGGACACGGATATTACCCCCTTTGGTACGGGCGCGTACGGCTCACGGCAGACCTATGTCGGCGGAGCGGCGGTTCACAAAGCAGCGTTACTGCTTAAAGAGAAGATACTCCGGTACGCTTCGGAGTATACCGGCATATCTCCCGCGAATCTGGATGTATCGGATGGGAACATCATTAATACGCAATACAAAAATAAATCCCTGGTGAGCCTTGAAGAACTCGCGCTGGATACCCTCTATCACACGGAACACGCGGAACATCTTACTGCCGAAGCGACCGCTCAGGTAAAAAGCAACGCCTTTAGTTTAGGCTGCGCCTTTGCGGAAGTTGAGGTGGACATTCCGCTGGGAAAGATAAAGCTATTGGACCTTATTAATTGCCATGACTGCGGAAAGCTCATCAATCCGCTGACTGCGGAAGGACAGGTCCACGGGGGGCAGAGTATGGCCATAGGATTCGGTATGTTCGAGCAGCTTCTCTACGATCCCAAAACAGGAAAGCTCCTCAACGGCAACCTGCTGGACTACAAACTGCCCACGATACTGGATCATCCCCGGCTTAAAGCGGAATTCGTGGAGAATCCCGAACCGACCAGCGCCTACGGAACCAAAGCCCTGGGCGAGCCGCCGACCGTGCCGGGAGCGGCGGCTATCAGAAACGCGGTGCTGTATGCCACCGGCGTGGCGGTCAACAAGATACCCCTGACCCCCCATGTACTTTTTGAAGAATTCAGGAAGTCGGGTTTACTATGAGGTCCTCATACCATGTATGATATAGAAGCGTTATACGAGGCGGAAAGCGCCGCCCATGCGGTAGAATTACTACGCGAACATCCCGGCGCTCACATCATTGCCGGCGGCAGCGATGTGTTGATCGAAATCCGGGAAGGAAAACTGGCGGGCTGTTCCCTGGTGAGCATACAGAAACTTGATGAACTGCGGGGCGTAAGCATGGACGGAGAGGGCGCTGTCCGCATAGGCGCCATGACGAGCATGTCCCATATTACCGCCGACCCTATTATCCAAAAGCATCTCGCCGTACTCGGGGAAGCGGCGGACACCCTAGGCGGCCCCCAACTCCGCAATATCGCTACCCTAGGGGGCAATGTCTGCAATGGCGTTACTTCCGCCGACACCGCATCTACCCTCATGGCCTGGGACGCGGTGATGGAGTACCTGGGGCCTGCGGGAACGCGGCGCGTTCCCATAAAAGAACACTATGTCAGCGCGGGGAAAACATCCCTTGCTAAGGACGAAATTCTGGCGGCGGTTTGTATTCCCAAGGAAAGTTA
>JAIRLK010000347.1 GCA_031259515.1 Treponema sp.
ACCCGCAAACGCCCTTCTTTGGAAAGTGCGCCCTGGGCTTCCGCCGGTCTCCCCGTGAGGACTTTGTGTAAATTGATTACTTATACCCGCAGGCGATTCGCCGATAATAAAACCAGAGGATAGTATGTTAAAGCCGAATATAAAGTATCAAGTTACGCTAACCGTAGAAGAACGAAAAAAATTGAGGCAATTGATAGCCTCCGGAAGAACCGCCAGGTATCGGATACGACATGCCCAGATCCTATTAGCCCTGGACGCAATACCAGAAAACAAGGATTGGACCGATAAAAAAATCGCCGCGACTTACGGCACTTCGGAAAAAACCATAGGCAATCTGCGGAAACGGTTTGTTGAGCAGGGGCTGAGTATGGCGCTGGAACGAAAAAAACGGGAAGTTCCGCCAGTCATCAAGATAGACCGGACTACGGAAGCCCGGATTATCGCGCTCACCTACACCCCCGCCCCTGAAGGGCGAAGCCGGTGGACCCTGCGGTTACTTGCCGATAAGGTTATCGAGGAAGGCCTTCTGGAAAGTATTTCCCCAACCGCCATAGGGAACCTGTTAAAGAAAACAGCGTTAAGCCATGGTTACAAGGCCCATGATGTTTCCAGGGGCCGGCAAGCTTCCACTCCCAGGACAGCGGCGGCAGCGGACATAGCGTAGGAGTTTGCAGGGCTTAAGGCAGGCGCGGCGGGTTCACGCGCCGGGTGTATTAAAGGCCTTGTCCGCTTGCCCGGAAAGCCATCCAATAATGGCCGCCGCTCTGTTCGTGAAGGAGCCGCCTATGCGGGCCTTCATTCCCGGCAAAGAAGGCGCCTTGATCAGAGAAACCGCGTAGATAAGCAGATGATCTTCCGCGTCAATGACGGCCAGGATCGTGCGGAGTTTATTCTTCCCTACCATGCGGATAGGCCCGGAGTTCATGTCCGTAAGGTTTTGCTGAACCATGAGCAGGGCATCGGACCGGGCATGGTAGTCATACCGATAGATGTTTTCCCCAAATTTCTTGTCTTTTTGCCGGACATAGAGGGTAAGGGCCTGGGGAGGCATCCCGAACGCCGGATCCGGACGGGGGTTCCCGGTATCCGGCCCGTCTATAACGGTGGAACTTTCGTAGAGGGTGTCCATGCCTTTTTCGCTGACGGAATAATACCGCAGACCGGCGAGGGAGCTCATGGCAGCCATGCCGTTGTACAGGGCGTTCCGCTCGGCTGTCGTCCAGGCGTTTGCCGCCGCCCTTGCGGGCTTGGTATAGAGGTAAAGGTTTTCCACGATATACGAGGGGTCCACCTCGTTGATGGCGGCATCAATAAGAGATTGGCAGCCATAATGATTGGGAGCAAGGAGCGGCCGGGCCCTTCGGGTCTGTACTTCCGTGAGGGTTTCCCCCCCGGTTAGTTTCGCCGCCCTTTCAGCGCCCACCGCTTCCTCCAGGGAAAGGGAAAAAGCCCCTTTAACGAGCAGAAACAGCAAAAAAAACAAAAAAGCGGGTTTCGTCATTACCGATAACTGAACATGAATACGGACCGCCTTTATCGTATACCGCCCCGGTAATAGACCCGTATCTGCTTATAAAGCCCCTCTCCCTCGCTCTTGGTTTCCACATCGGCGATGTCGTTCAAGGTGGTATGGATAAGCCGGCGGTCAAAAGGATTCATCGGCTCCAGCAGGATCGAGTTCCGGTTTTCCCGCACCTTATCGGCCACCGTGTAGGCCAGCCGCACCAGGGATTCCTCCCGGCGTATACGGTAATTCTCGCTGTCCAGGATGATCCGAATACCCTCCCGGGCATGGCATCCCGCATAGAGATTTGCCAAAAGCTGAAGGGCATCCAGATTCTTCCCCTTCTTCCCAATTATAATGGAAGAATATTCCGAATCAATTTTTAAACCGACCTTGTGTTCCTCCCGGAACAGGACCGAAACCGTCGCCTTATAGCCCATACGGATGATAAGCTCTTCAAGGAACTCGATCACCTGCCGTTCAAAATCGGTTTTGGGTTCAGGATCCCCAAAAACAGCCTGCTTAAATTGTTCCCGGTCGGAAGCTTCATCTTCTTCGTCCTCCACTTCCTCGGAACCCACCTCCGCATCATCCGTGTGGACCTTAATTTTTACATACCCTTTTTTAAATAACCCGGAACGCTGGGTCGCCAGGATTTCCACGTCAAAGGCATCCTTTTCAAGACCAAGCTCCGCCGCCGCCCGATCTATAGCTTCTTTTTCGGTACGGCCTTCAAATTCATATGTCATAACGCGCTCCTCGCGAAAGAAATTGCACACATATACGACTTTGGGGCAAGCCCCGCAAATAAAACAGCGCGGATCCTAACGCCTCTTTTTCCTTTTAGGGGCAATCACCGGCGCCGGAGACGGAGACTGGGTCCCCATAGCGGCCCGCTTTTTTGCCAGATACTTGTTGATCAAAAGCTGCTGGATCAGGGACAAGAGGTTACTCATAATCCAATAAACCGTTAATCCCGACGGTACATTGTAAAGAATGAAGAAGAACATGACCGGCATGACGTAAAGCATCATCTTCATCTGGGAATTGGCCTGCTGGTCCGGCGTCTGAGTGATCTTGCCGTAGAGAAGCTGGGACCCCACGTAGATAAAAGGCAGCAGGCGTATATCGCTCCACCCTAAAAAGGGAAGCTGGTAGGGGGCAAAACTAAAGACCGATTCCGGCACGGACAGGTCGGGAATCCAACCGGGGATGAACATGGCGCCCCGCAGATCAAAGTGATTGTTGAACAGGTTATACATGGCGATAAAGATAGGGAACTGAATGAGCATGGGGAAACAGCCCGAAAGGGGGTTATAGCCCTCGGATTTATACAATTCCGCCATTTTCGCGTTCATCTGCGCGGCGTTATCTTTATATTTTGTCTGAATTTCCTTGATCTTCGGGGAAAGGGTCTGCATACGCAGGGTGGCTTCCGAGCCTTTCTTGGTCAGGGGGAAGAGCAGGAGCTTTACAAGGAGGGTAACCAGGATGATGGCTATGCCGTAATTGGGGATAAGTCGGTAGAAGACGGACAGGAACCACTTGAGGACTGTTTCCAGCGGGGCAAGAATGCCGCTGGTGCTGGCCGCCTTGGAAAGGTCCATTTCCCGCAGGTTGAAGCTGTTGTTCCCATTATCGTAGATCCCCAGGGCGTTCTGGCTCTTGGGCCCCAGGTAGAACCGGTAGGTGTCAGCCGCCCTGGACCCGTTCAGGGCCGGCCGGCTCATGTAAAACCGGGATGCTACGGGAAGACCCGGTTCCGGCTTGGTGGAGAAGGCCAGCTCGTACTGGGTGGCGTCAGGTATGGCGATAAAGGTGAAGTATTTGCCCACGATGGCCGCCCAGGATACCCGGGAATTGATGATAACGGGGACATCCTTGACCTTTTCCTCCCGGCGCTTGCCGTTGGCATAGACATAGTAAGACCGGTAATCGTACCGCTGGTCCAGCTTATCAAAGCGGGGTCCAATCTGAGGACCAAAGCCCAGGGTGTAGGCGACGCCGGAAAAATTCAGGGAGGAGACAGAATAACCGCCGTCCAGAGAAATAGAAAGCTCGAACATGTATTCTTTGGGCCTGAAGGTATACCGCTTGGTCAGACGGAACCGTCCACCCTCGCCACCGGTTCCCCCTGCCTCCGCGCCACCAGAGGCAAGCGCGAAATCCCGGTAAAACTCGACCGTATAGCCGTCTATCCGGTTTACATAGAAAAAGGAGGTAACCGGCTGAACGTTGAGTTTGCCGAAGGCCACGGTGAAGGCGTGCCCTTCAACGCTGCCCGGAAGCACCATGTCTACAAAATCATCTTTATCCTTGTGTTCCTTCAATTTATATGAAACAACATCGCCGCCGGCGTTGGTCAGTTCCACCCGGAGCAGATCGGTCTCCACAAGCACCCGTTCTTCCGCTGCGGGTCCCGGATCTACGCCGCCTTCATCGGCCGCCGCCGCCGGCGCTTCGAAGGGGGTATCGGTAAGGACCGGGGCGGTCTGCGGGGGGGGGACGGCGGTAACCGGCGGCTGGGCGGCGATTGGTTCCGCGGCAGGCGGCATGGGAGGGGGGAAAAAAACCGCCTGAATAATATAAAAACCCGTGATTACAATGACCGACAGTACAACGGCCAATAACGTTCTCTTTTCCATTGAATTCCTGTTACTCTCATTAAGGTACCGGATCATAACCACCCGGATGAAAAGGATGACACCGCACTATCCGTTTGCCCGCCAGGTAAAGCCCCCGGATAATGCCGTATTTCCGAACCGCCTCATACGCATAGGAGGAACAGGTCGGATAATATCTACAACTGGCGGGAAAATGCGGCGAAACAGCCCGCTGATAGAACCATATTAACAGAAGGATTCCCCTTCTGGGAACCTCCAGCGCCCGGAAGGAGAATGTAACCTTGCAGCTAGGAGCCCGCTGCACTTGTGGGTTTTTGCGGTACTTCGTACCACAAAAATCCCGATTATCGGACCCCTTGGGCAGTTTACACGATAAAAAATCGCCTAACCAGCGATTTTTTAGGATTTTATGCACGAAACGCAACAAACTGCTGGCCGCCGGAGCCTCGAAATGCAAGAAATCACGTATTTCTTCATACGCCTTACGCAAAGTCCCACAGGCTCCTAACTTCCGTAAACACCTCATCATCTCTAACTTACCGATTTTCCGCAAAAAGTCCCGCCCGGTTAAACAGATTCCGCAGTTGGTCCATCCGGACAGCCAGGCAATCCGTAACAGGCGCCGCCGGGACCGGCGCGGTTTCCAGCCCTGACGCAGACTCAAGCCGGGAAACCGACCGCTGCTGACCGGCGGGGTAAACCAGCATCACCAGATCGAACCCGGTTTTTAGCCGGTTCTTCAATAACCGGTAGGCCTCCCGGCTGACCCGCCGGGTCCGGTTCCGCGTTACCGCGTTACCGAACTTCCGCGCAAAGGTAACGACCAGCCGATTGCCGGGCAACCCGTTTTTCAATATAAACAACTTTGCACCCCGGCAGGAAACAACGTTTCCCCGGTTAAAAACCGCCCGAATCTCATCCCTTCCCGTTAACCGTTCCTCCCTTGTAAAGCGGAAGAGGCATCCTTCCGCTTTAATAAGGCTTTTTCTCGTTGGAAACCGTCAGTTTAATCCGGCCCTTTGCCCGCCGACGCTTCAATACAAGCTGTCCTCCCCGGGTTTTCATCCGGGCCCGGAACCCAAATTTCCGGTTTCGCTTGACTTTACTGGGCTGATACGTTCGTTTCATGGAAATAGCTCCTTAGCCGCGTTGTGCAGCAACCGGTTGACCGGCTCATGTATATTAAAGTTCATTAACGACAGAGATATTTAGGGCGTTAGTATAGAAAAATAGAGCGTATTGGTCAATATGCCGCATTGCCTCACCAGCAATTTTACATTTAGGCCATTTGAGCCGGGGTGGGATATAAAAATAGCCTCTAAATGGCCAAATTTGGCGGTTTCGAGGAGGGAAAGGAGTCAGTGATCCGCAGAATTGTGCCCCTGCAAGGGTAAATGTAAAATTGCTGTT
>JAIRLK010000389.1 GCA_031259515.1 Treponema sp.
TGATACCGAATAGGTGAGGAACGGGGCCTACGACATCTTCATGTTTGCGGCGCCTTTGGAAGGCTGGAGGAGGGCGGAGATAACCGAACAGCGGGCACGAAAAGATTGGGCGGGTCAAATCAGACGCCTGAAGGACAGACTGGAGATACATTGTTTGATTTTTTTTCTTGACTGAATAAAATTTCAGTAATACAATAAATTAAATTATCATGACAGAACAAACAAATAGCCCTGAATTAGCGGCGTTTACGGTAAACGGGAAGCCTTTTAGTGGTAAGGCGGACAGGAAACTCCTCGACTTCCTGCGGGAAGACCTGGGGCTTACGGCGGTGAAGAACGGGTGCGGGTCCGGGGCGTGCGGGGCCTGTACGGTGCTGGTGGACGGTAAGGCGGTTCGTTCCTGCGTTACTCCTTTGAAAAGAATCGCGGGCAAACAGGTTGTTACCCTGGAAGGCTTGAGCGATCAGGAGAAGGAGGTGTACGTTTTTGCCTTTGCCGAGGCGGGGGCGGTTCAGTGCGGCTTCTGTATTCCCGGCATGGTCATGAGCGCCAAGGGCCTGCTTGACGGCAACAACAACCCAACCGAGGCGGACATACGCAAAGCCATACGTTCCAACATCTGCCGCTGTACCGGGTATGTCAAGATCGTCAAGGCCATTGAGATAGCCGCCGGGCTATTCCGGGAAAACGCGGCGGTTCCTGACCGGCGGTTTTCCGGCGCGCTGGGGGAATGTATGCACCGGGTGGACGCGGCGGCCAAGACGCTGGGTACGGGGAAGTATGTGGACGATCTCTCCTTTGAGGGCATGATCTACGCTTCGGCCCTGCGTTCGGCTCATCCCCGGGCAAAGGTCCTCAAAATAGACGCCTCCCAAGCCCTGGCCCATCCTAACTGCCTGGCGGTTTTTACGGCGAAAGACATACCGGGGAACATCAAGATAGGCCACCTGGCCTTTCTTTCCGATTACGATGTGATGATAGCCGAAGGTGGAATCACTCGTTTTATAGGCGACACGATTGCCGTGGCGGTTTCTCATTCCAAGGAAAGCCTTGAGGGGATAAAATCCCTGATTCAGGTTGATTATGAGGTTCTTACCCCCCTGACTAGCCCCGTAGCGGCTATGGCGCCCGGAGCGCCGCTTATTCACGCTAAAGAGAACAACGTCCTTTCCCATGAGCATCTGGTCCGGGGGAACGCGGACGAGGCGCTGGCAACATCGAAATATGTGGTAACGAACCGCTATTCTGTTCCTTTTACGGAGCACGCCTTCATGGAACCCGAATGCGCCATTGCCCTGCCCGACGGGGAAGACGGGCTGGTTCTGTATTCCGCCGGGCAGAGTATTTACGATGAACAGCGGGAGTGTTCCCGTATGCTGGGGATACCCCCGGAGAAGGTCCATGTAAAGGGCCAGCTTGTGGGCGGCGGGTTTGGCGGTAAAGAAGACATGAGCGTTCAGCATCACGCCTGTCTGGCGGCCTGGATACTGAAAAAGCCGGTAAAGGTGTTGCTTACCCGGCAGGAGAGCATCAACCTTCATCCTAAACGGCACGCCATGGAAATGGAGTTTACCACCGGTTGCGATGAAAACGGCAAGCTTACCGCCATGAAGGCGACCCTGGTCTCCGACACCGGGGCATACGCCAGCCTTGGAGGGCCGGTACTCCAGCGGGCCTGTACCCATGCGGCGGGACCCTACAATTATCAGGAGATCGATATTGACGGGAAGGCGGTATATACCAACAATGTTCCCGGAGGCGCGTTCCGGGGCTTTGGCGTACCTCAAAGTTGTTTCGCCACGGAAAACAACCTTAACCGCTTGGCCGAGTTGGTTGGCATAAGTCCCTGGGAAATCCGGTACCGCAACGCCATACGGCCGGGCCAGTCCCTTCCCAACGGACAGTTGGCCGAGGACGATGTGGAACTGGAAGCCTGTCTCTTGACCGTAAAGCCTTATTATGACGAGGCCTTAGCCCAGGGGAAAGCGGTGGGCATTGCCTGTGCCCTGAAAAATTCCGGGATAGGCGTCGGGCTTCCGGACATAGGCCGGTGTATCCTTTCGGTGGAACAGGGGCAGGTACACATCCGTACCAGCGCCGCCTGCATAGGCCAGGGGCTTGCCACGGTTACTACCCAAATCTCCTGCGATACCCTGGGGATTTCCCCGGACCGGTTTATTGCCGAGCCGCCCGACACGAAGCGTACTCCCAATTCCGGGACCACTACCGCTTCCCGGCAGTCGGTGTTTACCGGTGAGGCTGTCCTCCGGGCGGCGTTGAAACTGAAGGCCGCGCTGGACGAAGCCGGCGGCGATCTTGCCCGCCTGGAAGGGCAGGAATATTATGGTGAATATTCGGCGATTACCGATCCTATCGGCAGCGATAAACCCAACCCGGTGAGCCATGTAGCCTACGGGTATGCTGCTACCCTGGCCATCCTGGACGCTCACGGACGGGTAGAAAAGCTCATCGCCGCCTACGACATAGGCACGGTGATAAATCCCCCTGCTGCGGAAGGCCAAATTGAAGGGGGCCTGCTTATGGGTATGGGGTATGCCCTTACCGAGGATTTCCCCCTGGAAGGCGGGTATCCCAAGGCCAAATACGGCACGTTGGGCTTAATCCGCGCCACCGAAACGCCGCCTATGGAAATCATCTTTATAAAACCCCGGAACCCCGGCGCGGTCGCCAGGGGCGTCAAGGGGGTAGGGGAGCTTGCCACCATTCCGGTAACTCCCGCCATTGCCGGGGCGTATTACCGGCGGGATGGGAAATTCCGCACAAAGCTTCCCATGGAGGACACGTTTTATCGCAAGAAAGCCGGCTCATAGAAAGGTGAAGGGAAATTCCGGTGATTGATTTATGAACGCCGAGCATCGTCTGGTAGTTATCAAAGGCGCGGGGGATATTGCATCGGGTATCGCCCTTCGCCTGTATCATTCGGGCTTTGATATAGCCATGACCGAAATAGCCGCGCCAACGGCGGTCCGGCGTAAGGTCTGTTTTTCCCAGGCGGTGTATGAGGGAAGGGCCCAGGTGGAAGATGTCGCCGCACTATTGGTTCGGGACGACGGGGAAATGCTGCGGGCCTTCGCGGAAAGGTGTATCGCTGTTTTTGTCGATCCCGGCGCGGCAGTCATAAGGCGGTATAAGCCCGTAGCGGTGGTGGATGCGGTAATGGCGAAAAAGAACACTGGTACGGCCCTTACCGACGCGCCGGTGGTTATAGGCGTCGGCCCCGGCTTTACCGCGGGAATAGATTGCCAGGGAGTCGTCGAGACCAAACGGGGGCATACGCTGGGGCGGCTGCTTCTGAGGGGGAGCGCCCTCCCCAACACCGGGATTCCCGGGGCCATAGGCGGTTATACCACGGAGCGACTGCTCCGCGCCGGCGCGGACGGCGTATTTGAGGAGGCGGTGGAAATCGGAGACGCGGTACAAAAGGGGGATGTCGCGGCGTTAGTGCGGTCCGAAGCGGGCGGTTCCGGGGGCGTTCCCATCTACGCGGAAATAGCCGGCATAGTCCGGGGCCTGCTTCCCTCGGGAATCTCCGTTACCCGGGGAATGAAAGCCGGCGACATAGATCCCCGCTGTGAACGGGAACACTGCTTTACGGTATCGGATAAAGCCCTGGCGATTGCCGGCGGGGTGTTGGAAGGCATACTTAGGTTTAGCATCTCTATAAGGAACTGTTCATAAATAAAATGCACAGCATTTTATTTTAATTGCTTACGCAATTAGGAAATAACATGGCCAAACGGTCATGTTATTTCTGAACAGTTCCTAAGATGCCCACAAATATATACCACTTAAATGAGGCTGTTCCAAAAACTGAAATTTTGGAACAGCCTCGTTTAAGAATTCTTAACTTGTTGATAGTGATTCCTTATAAAACAAGGTACAAGGAGTCAAACACCCCAGCAAAGTCTTAAATTTGACCCATGGATTCACGCGAGATACTTCCGGTACGTCAACATATCCTTCCCCGCCGGGTTGCCTAAACAGCCTGTAGGAGCGATGTTCGCTTTCTTCAGCAATTTTACATTTACCCGTGTAGGGGCACAATTCTGCGGATCAGTGACTCCTTTCCCTCCTCGAAACCGCCAAATTTGGCCATTTAGAGGCTATTTTTATATCCCGCCCCGGCTCAAATGGCCTCAATGTAAAATTGCTGCGCTTTCTTAAAAAAACCTTGACGGCTCAGATAAAAGGGGGTATAATAACTCATAAAATGTTAACGTTAACATTTCGTTAAGAGGCGGCGATGAAAAGTTTGAAGGACATTGCGCGGGCTGCGGAGGTTTCAAGCATTACGGTTTCCCGGGTGATAAACACCCCGGAAAAGGTCAAACCGGCTACCAAAGAACGTATCGAAAGGATCATGCGTGATATGGCCTATACGCCGAATATGGCCGCGAGAAACTTGGTTTCAAATCGAACGGGCATTATTGATGTGTATGTTCCCGAAGATATTGATTTGAACACCCCCTTTACATGCACTTTATCGCGGGTATCAGCGAGGCGTTAAGCGCAATATGCCCTAAAAATTTTGTGGAAAAATAAGAAATTGCTCTTGACAAAATAAAATAAAAACTATTAATATAAAGGCGCTGGATGCATATTATGAGGAAAATATTTGATTGTATAATAATAACAA
>JAIRLK010000052.1 GCA_031259515.1 Treponema sp.
ATATATGAACAATACAGTTAATATGTTCATATATATATGATATATCGGAATGTTCTTTATATGTCAAGAGGTTTTTTTAGAAAAAATGGAAAATTTCAGGCGCCATGGAGGGCGCCTGCGACGGCTAAGGCGGGGGCAAAACAATGGCGTATAACGTTCCGGCTGTTGGCGACGTTTTTGCAGCCCGAATAAGGGCTTTGCGTAGCAAAGACCAGGGCTGCAAAAATGTGGGTGAAGGCTGGCGTGGGACTGGAGCGTAGCGGAATGACCTAGCCAGCCGGAACCCCGATCCGCCTACTGGCGGCGAAGCGCTAACAGTCCTGTTATGCGCCGTTAAATCCTTTTACGTTAGCCGCCCGCACGGATGCGGGCGGTTTGTATTGTATAAAATATAAAATCATTGATATGCACAAAAATAATATATTGGGAAACCACATTACAAATGCCCCATACTTACCATTTGCCAGAGAAAAAATTTGCCCATACATTAAAACTGCCCAATATATAACACATGAAAGGAAACTAATACATAACGATATTTTTAAATGTTTCCTTATTTTTACTGAAAGCGATAATGCAAAAAAAGCAAAAAACAATGCTCCAAATGGGATTGAGTATTTTTTATTAAATTCAAGTATATGGACATTTAATTTTTTTCCGTCATTATGAATTTCATTTATTTTTTGTAATAATTTTATAGAATTTATTTCACGTGGAGTCTCAAGTTGTTCCCCGTCTTCAGGTGAAATGGACAAATATAATTTAGTGAAATTTCTGTTTGAATTTGGCAGAACAAAATCAGAAACAATAAATGTTATTATTGATATTAGCAATCCCAAAACAATTACAGGCATAATAATTTTTCTGCCTTGTGCTTGTTTTCTTGTAAAATTTAATTTATTAAGTCCATGAACAAAGCCTATACATACAGCATAAGGAGCGCTCATCACAATAGCTGACGGTAAACTGTAAAAAAACAGTGAAATGCCTTGAGAAAATGTTGCCTGGTTTTTTATGTAGAAATTAAACAAAAGAAGAATTTGATTTATCGCCAACAATGTAAATACAAAAAGAAATGCAAATCCAAATGAAACAAGCAATTTTTTCTTAATGAGATTAAAAGAGGCAAAAAATGTACTATTTTCCATAAAAAACTCCTTAATATCACATTTATACATCAAAAATCAAAATATTGTCAAGGCTTTTGTGCCGCCATGGAGGGCGGCACCACATTTTTTTAGAAAATTTAAGGATTTAATGGCACATAACTTCCCTGTATACGCAGGAAGCGGACGATAACCACGCCCGAACCGCCGCTGAAGCTGGTAGTGGGTCCGCCTTCAGCCTGCCTGCCGCCGTTCGCGCCCTGCCCCGGCCCGAGCCAGTGAAACGTACTACTCCTAAACCGTTACTACCTACTATACCGCAGAACTATAAAAAAACACCCGCCGGGTTTCACCCCCGTTTTGGGACGGCGGCTTTTTTACGGCGCTACTCGTCTTCCCCCTTCCCGAAAAGGACGCCCAGCGGGTTGTTCACCATCAGGGCGGGCTGATGCGTGGCGTCCAGGGTGTCCCGCCACAGGTTACCTTCAGGGTCTACGTAGTTCCGATTGATCGCTACCTTCATGGGCAGGTGGACGAATTCGTTGTTCACCAGGCCGATGAGGACCTTCGTCTTCCCGGCCATAGCTGCGTGGACCGCCGCGTTTCCCAGGCGTTCGCAGTAGATGGAGTCGTTAGGGCTTGCCGGGGCGGAACGGATCATGTAGCTGGGATCGATGTATTTAAGGTTGATCTCTATGTCCTTGGCCTTAAAGTACTCGGCGATCCGGTCCCGCATGTAGGTTCCCGCATCGACCAGCTTTAGGTTGCCGCTGGCATCGGTTGCTTTTCCCTTCATAAGCTGATCCTGGAGTATGCCTTCGGCCAGCAGGATGACCGCGTGGCCCCGCTTGAGGATGCGCTTTTCCAGGTAATTGAGGAACCCATGTTCGCCGTCCAGTTCAAAAGGCACCTCCGGGATCAGGACGAAATTCACCTCGTGGCTTGCCAGGGCGGTGTGGGCGGCGATGAACCCCGATTCACGGCCCATCACCTTTACCAGGCCTATGCCGTTGATCTGGGAATGGGCTTCCATGTGGGCGGCGGTTACCGCTTCCACCGCCTTGGCCACCGCCGTGTCAAAGCCGAAGGACCGCTGGATGCAGGAAAAGTCGTTATCCACCGTCTTGGGGATCCCCACCATGGCGATTTTAAGGCGCCGCTTCCCAATTTCCTCGGCGATCTCCAGGGAACCCTTCTGCGTTCCATCGCCGCCTATAGTAAACAGGATGTTGAGGTTTAGCCGCTCCAGGGCGTCCACGATACGGACAACCTCTTTGCCGCCGCCCCGGGCGCTTCCCAGCATGGTACCCCCGATCTTGTGGATGTCATCCACCACGTCCGGGTTCAGTTCCCTGGGGGTGTACTTCTTCTCGTTCTTCAGAAACCCCTGATACCCGTAAGAAATGCCGGAAATCCTGGTAACCCCATACCGGTAGGACAGGCAGCAGACTATCGCCCGGATCACGTCGTTAAGCCCCGGACACAGGCCGCCGCAACTCACGATTCCGGCGTGAACATGACTCGGCATGAAGTATATCTTTTCCCGGGGCCCGGCGCACTCAAGGACATCGCTCCGTTCCACCAGCTTCTGTTCCCCCAGGGACACCCGGGGGTCCAGCCGGACAAATTCATCATCCGTCACATAATTAGCGGTAAAATCACCATCAATCTTCGACATGGTAATAGGTGAATCAACGTTACACGGCCCTAATGTCTCTATGGAAAAGTCCATAGGCGCTTTTTGTTTACCCATAAAATTCCCTCTTTAAAAAACAGTATCACGTAAAGTATACTAAATTTTATATGAAACAACAGATTTTGGGAAGCCGTCTTGAGAAGATTGAAACGAAACTTGCCTTTTTGGAAGATTTTATTGTCCGGCTTCAGGACGAAGTGGTAGCCCGGAACGCGGTCATGGATGTCCTTAAAACAGAGCATACCGCGATAAAAGAGAAACTCCTGCAAATTTCCCGGGACATGGAGGAGATTCCCAGCCAAAAGCCGCCGCATTATTAACCCGCAGCATAAACGGCTGCATTGCTGAGTACCTATCATTTTTCTTTCAGCAGGTTAAGGAAGGGGTTTCACCCGCGTAACGCCCTCCGCTAAGGGGCCTAGTCCCCAGGGGCCTGGGGCTTCCCGGACCCCGTATATATAATTCAATCAGCGGCCTTGCTTTTATCGGTAATAACGGTTACTATTAAGACACTAGGTGTGGTGTCGAATCAACAGATGGAACCGGGGGCGTATTTTATGTTAACTCGTGATGAAAGAGCAGCAGCCCGCACTCTTTTCAATATCGTCGGACACATTCCCGATCCCGCGTCATTACCGGGAATTGATTTTTCGATACTTGATGAAGTAATAGCCTATATCATGAAACTTTCATTGGCGGTGCCGCTAGCGGTGCCAATGACGGTGGAAATGAAACTGCCTGACTGGGGGAAAAAAATACAATTCAATGGGCTTTCATCCGCGGCTACGCTGTGCTTGAATAATGGCGTCATGCAAATAAACAGCTTACAGCAATTTATAGACAATGAAAGTAATTTTCTTGGAGATTCACTGCGTGATAAAATGAATGAAATATACATCGCGGAAAAAGACTCGCATACCGGCGATGATCTCTTCTGGGCGATAGTTAAGACCGCATCGCCAAAAGCGGAAACATCCTATCAGGCTGCCGTCATTGTTATCATGGCAAAATATTTTGAGTCCTGCGATATTTTTGAACGTCCAATACGCCGGATGGAGAATAAAAAGTGATTATGCCCACAAAACACACAACACTTGAACAATCGCTCCTTGGATTTGGTTCTTATCTGTTGGGCAGCCTGGGGGAAGAAGGTAAAAACATAGACGAACTTTGGAATAATTATCAAAAAGATTTTTCCGCCAAGAAATACCGGGCAAAGCAAAATTTTGATAATCTGGTAATGACCTTGCTGTTTTTATTTTCTGTTAACGCTATTTATATGAATGATGGGGTGATAAAAAGATGCGTCTGATACGGGTTTTCGCGAATAAAGAAAGCTTCCATACCGTTGTTTTCAATCAAACAGGATTGAGTTTTATTGCCGCAAAGCAAAAAAAGCCCGGCGCGGACGATGATGGAAAAACATACAATGGCGTTGGAAAGAGCCTGCTGGTTCGCATAATTAATTTTTGTCTCGGCGCGGATGCGAGAAATTACACGAGTTTTTGTGAGAAACTGGCGGACTGGGAATTTGGCCTTGATTTTAAGGTGAATATGCGGGATTTTACGGTTCGCCGTTCAACCGCCGAACCGAAAAAAATCTTTTTGAATGATGAAGAGCATAGTTTAGATAAATATACAAGCATCATGAAAGAACTTTGTTTTTTAATTCCAGAGGACATGGGTTCCCTTTCTTTCCGGACGCTTATTCCGTTTTTTTTACGTCCTGATAAGGGGTCCTACGACAACTGCATGAATCCGGGAAAAAATCATACGGATTATCAGACACAGATAAATAACGCGCTGCTTATTGGTTTGGACGTCAAACTGGCGGAACGGAAATATATTTTACGGAAAGAGCAGACGAGGCTGGACGATTTGGAAAAAAATTTCAAAAAAGATGACTTGCTGCGCGACTATTTTTCCGGAAACAAGGATATTTCACTTGCCCTTGCGGATATTGATGACCAAATAAAGAAACTTGAGAACGATTTGGCCAGTTTCCACGTTGCCGAAGATTATCATGATATTCAAGCCGAAGCTGATGAGATAAAGACAAATCTTTTTGATTTAAATAACGAAATCGTGATAATTCAGCAAAACATCAAAAACATCGAAAACAGCTTACAAAGCACGTCCGCTTCATCGGTAACCATTTCAGATATAGAAAAAATTTATAATGAATCGAATGTATTTTTTCCTGAACTGGTAAAAAAGACGCTGGGGGATGTTGAGGCTTTTTATGAAAGCTTAATATCAAGCCGTGTTCGTAGATTGTCCGAACAGAAAAACCAGATGCTTATTTCTCTTAATGAAAAATCAAGGCGGCAGGCCGGACTTCAAAAGCAATTTGACGAAAAGATGAAATACCTGGGCAATTATCAGGCGATTGATGTTTTTATATCCCTTGGCCAAAAAAGCGCTGCCTTAAAAGTGCAAAAAGATAATTTAACGCGGTACCAGGAATTGCAGTTTGAATACAAGTCACGGGAACGAGAAACAAAAAAGGAATTGCTTGATCTGGTGGAAATCACGGAAAATTATCTTAACGAAACAGATGCGGCAACGCAAAAAATCAAAGAATATTTTCGCGATCTGGCAAAATTATTTTACCCTAATAGTGTATCGGGTTTGAAGATAAGCGCCAACGAAGGTGAAAACCAGATGGCGTTTAAAATCGAGCCGCGCATTGAGTCAGACGCTTCTGACGGCATCAACAAAGTAAAAATATTTTGTTATGATTTATCGATTCTCCTGGAAGGAAAAAATCATAGCATTGATTTTATTTTTCATGACAGCCGGCTGTATGACGGCATTGACGAGCGACAAAAAACGGCGATGTTTACAATCCTTAGGGATGTTTTTTTGAATTCGAAAAAACAGTACATAGCCACAATTAATCAAAATCAATTAGCCGAGATAATGGCAAACCTGTCCGCCGATGATTATAAAACTATTATCGAGGATAATATTGTCTTAACCCTCACCGATGATGATGACAGCGAAAAACTTTTAGGCATTAAGGCCGATATAGGCAGTAAATAATACCACGGCTCACTGAAAAAGAGTTTGTATACGCTCCCGGCATTCATCGTATTGGCGGAAACACGCTTTTGCCCGTTCCACATCGCCGTAAACTTTCCAATAGCCGCAGAGCTTATAGTTTTGGCCGTTATGTTCCACAAAGCCCAGCACATCGTCCGCCGGATAACCGAGGAAAATCCCTACTTCGTGGGGAAACTGGCTGCTGGTGAATTGTTCTTTTAAACGATCCAGAAATCCAAAGCAAACTCCCATGCGGCCAGGAGCCTGTTGCACTGGTGGATTTTTGCGGTGCTTTGTACCACAAAAATCCCGATTACCGGGCTCCTGCGAGCCTTTGGTTTGATGGCAGTTGTACGGTAAAAAATCGCCTAACCGGCGATTTTTGGGGATTTTATGCGCGAAGCGCAACAACCTGCCCGCCGCCGGATCCCCGATCCGCGTGAAATCACGCATTTCTTCATACGACTTACGCCAAGCCCCGCAGGCTCCTAGGGGGTATCCTTTGCCGGCCAGTACCGCCCGGATGTTTTCATTTGATATAATTGCTTCCAGGAGTGTTTTTTCCAGCTTTTCTTTTTCAAAAACAAGAACCAATAATCCGCCTTCGCTCTTCCGCAAAACCATCAACTCAAGGCAGGCCGGCAACAGACCGGACAAACTGCCGTAGGCGTCTTCGGACCGCAGCATGAACATGGCCGCCGGTTTATATCCCATCAGGACAGGACCGCAATGATTAACAATAAGCCGCTTAATTTCAGCCGGCATTGGTTTCTCCCTATAACCCGCAACCCGCATTTTCGGTATAAAATTCCACAAAATACCGAAAATACCGTACCCTCGTCAACGACGGCAGGATACGGCATCTCCGGTAAAAAAGGAGAGCTTGGCCTGGCTATAGGCCGCTTTTTTTAAATACCCGAACCTATGAACATAACGCTGTTGAATATACCCAATGTTTCAGCCCGCAAGCCGTTTTCCCGCCTCATAGCAGGCGGTTAGTGTTTCCTCCTCCGGAACAAGCTGGGCAATTATGCCCTCTCCGTCAATTACGGCGTCCAATCCCTTCATGCGTTCCACCCAATCCCGCATCCACTGTCCATCGCCCCAATCATAAGAACCGAAAAGAACCACCGGTTTCCCCCCCACTTCAGTTTGGGAAAGGCCGCTGACAAAGGGCTCCATCTCGCTTTCTTCCAGAACCTCGGCGCCCATAGCGGGACACCCCAGGGCAAGGGCTGCCGCTTCTTTAACCATATCTGCCGCCGCTTCAGAAACCGCCTTTATCACGACTTCCGCCCCGGCGTCCTCGGCGCCCTTCGCAAGCTGCTTCGCCATGGTCTCGGTATTCCCCGTACCGCTCCAGTAAACGACAAGAACCTTTTTCATAACGTTTTCCTCTTTAACGACTGAATTAGTAGTAAGTTTCATATAACTTACAAATGAGTTATATCATGCTAACAATGATTTGTCAATGTTTTTCAGGCTTTTTTTCAAAAATAATTTTGCGGGGGTCTGGGGGACAAGGCCCTTTAGCGGGGACACTGCGGGCGCAGGGGCTGGACTTGCGGAGCAAGCCCGCGGCTTCCCCCTCCTCTTGTGAGGGCCTCTACAAAGGCCGCCATGTCCGCCTCCGTACCGGGGCCTTGGGGACAAAGCTCTTCGAGCGTGATGTCCAGGTTGAAGGGGCGGCGGGCAACGTGTTCGGGGTAATGAGCGTCCGACGACGTGGTAAGGGGGTAGCCCAGGGTGTCCACTACGGGAGGAAGGCGGACACATTCAATGGCGGCCCAGGGACCCGGAACTACCACCCCAAGCTGGCTCGTCATGGAAAATGCCGGGCGGTCCACATGGGCGGGGATCAGGATACCGCCGTATTCAGCCGCCTTGCCCCCTAGGGCATCCACGCTCAGGTCCAGGGCGTTGGGCAGGAAGTATTCGACCTCGCCCTCAATGTTGTCCTCCTCGTCTACATAGACCTGATCGCCGGTTTTTTCCGGGTTATTGGGAAAGGGGGTAATGATAGTGTAGGCGTATTCGCCAAAGGACAGGGCGGCGTCCAGGAAGGAAAAAAGGCAGAGGACATGGATTTCTTCCTGGGTCGTGGCCTCCATGCCGTAGAGGGGAACAACGCCGTACCGGGGCGCAAGGCGGGAAAAGGCCGGGCAGTTGAGGGACGAGTTGTGATCCGTCAAGGCCATGACCCTGATCCCTTTGGCGGCGGCAATCTCCAGCAGGACCCGGGGCGAAAGTTCCAGAGAGCCGCAGGGGGAAAGGCAGGAATGATTGTGCAGATCCGCAAGCAGGGCCATGAATGCCTACCGGCCGGTTTTCATGACTTCGTAAAGTTTGCCCGATATGGTGAACTGGTTTTCCCGGGTACGGATTATGGCGATCCCTTCGTCCCGGGCCGCAGAGAGCATATCCTCCGGGATGGGCCGGGAATTGCAAACCACGATGAGGGAGATGTTCACCAGGACGGCTACCGCTACCGTGTTCTTGTGAGCTTGAATGGTGATAAGAGCGCCTCCTTCCTTCGCGTTAGCCATCACGTCCGAAAGCAGATCCGAGGTATAGGCACCGGTAAGTTCGGCATCGTTGAGGGTCCCGCCGTCCAATTCATCCTGAATAACTTCGGCATCCAAAAGGGCAATGACTTCACTGATGGTCATATCGGAGCATTCTCCTTGGGGGAACTGATGAATACTACCGAACGCACCGTCGTACCGGCGCCCGCTGTGGACTTAATCTGGAATTCATCGGAAACCCGCTTTGCATTCGCCAATCCCATCCCCGCGCCGAAGCCCAGAGACCGAATCCATTCATTTGCCGTAGACCAGCCTTCCTGGAGGGCCAGGTTCACGTCGGCAATCCCCGGCCCGCCATCGGTAGCCAGGATCACCACCCGGTCCGGCTGTATGGAACAACTGATGGTCCCTCCGTTGGAATGAACCACCTGATTAATCTCAAGTTCATAACTGGCAATGGCAATACGGCGTATAATCTTGGAATCCATGCAGCGCGCCTTCAAAGCCTTCTTGATTTCCGTAGAAGCCCGGCCTGCCAGTTCAAAATCATACCGCACGGTGGAAAATTCCATTTCCGAAAAACTGCCCGCCAGACCCGCCGCGTTCTGATGTAACTTCTCCAGACGAAGCATCTCTCTGTTCATTTCGACTAGCAAGGTCCTCACCACATCCTTTGACGTGAGGATCCCTACCAGTTCCCGCTGTTTGTTCAGCACCGGAAACCGTCCGTACCGGTACTTGTTCAGGTAAGAGATGGCGAATGACAGCGGCATATCGTCTTCCAGGACTATCACATTCCGGGTCATCCGTTCCGATACCGGACGGTCTATGTACCCTTTGTCCAGCGCGGTTACCAGATCATCTATGGAAACGATCCCCACAAGGCGCCGGTCCTCGACAATGGGGATGCCGGTGATATAGTTTTCCCTCATCACCGCCTGTATATGCCGCATGGTATCCCCAGGTTTCCCGGAAATCACCGCCTGACACATCACATCCTTTATTTTCAACTGATAAATGAGTTCCAGCACTACCGATGGTGAATCCACGGTACTGATAGGGATGTCCTCCGGCCTGACAGTCTGGTTACTCATAGGCGATTCTCTGAGGCAGCGGTTCCTTGCCCAGGATATACCGCTCAATAAGGTCCGCTATCCCGTCATCGTTATTCGACTTATCGGTCACCATGGCGGCTATGTTCTTAATACGATCATCCCCGTTGGCCATCGCCACGCCTATACCCGCCCACCGGATCATTGCCTCGTCGTTCATGGAATCCCCTACGGCCAGCACCGCTTCCCGTGGGATACCCGTCTTTTGAGCAACCCAGGCCAAAGCCGTCCCTTTGTCCGTAGCCGGCGGCAGAATCTCCAGAAAATAGGGCTTGCTGGTAAAGAAGGTCGCATCCCCACCCAGGTAGGTCCTGAGCAGGGTTTCCAGGGGTTTTAGAATTATAGGATCTCCGGGGATGAGAAGCTTGTCTACCCCGGCGGCAACCATAGCCCTGAAATTCTCCACCACTACCTGCCTGAGACCCGTCAGCTTCTGATCGTAATCGGCGAATTCGTTGAACCGGGAGATATACATCACATCGTTCTCGTAAATCTGAACCGGAAACCCCTCGGAGGCCGCCAGATCATAGGCAATCAGGGCTGTTTCCGTGGGTATCTTGACTTCGTATGCGAGGGCGCCGGTATGGCTTTCCTGGATCATCGTACCGTTGTTACAGATCAGGTAGCCGGGCCGCTTATGCATACCCAAAAGCCGGGCAAACTGCTCCAAAGCTGCGGGAATCCGGCCCGAAGCGAGGACCACGACGATGCCGGCGCTTTCAGCCCGCTTTATGGCATTCCTGGTACGGAATGAAATGGTCAAATCCGACCGTAAAAGGGTATCATCAAGATCCAGGGCAATCATACGTATAGGCATCATATATCAAGAATAACCCTTGGAGGCGTTATAGTTCAATAGTAATAATTAAGGATATTCTGTATAATAGGGAGTATGGGCGTGGTATATGTTTTCGTGAATCAAAAAGGAGGGGTTGGAAAAACCACTTCCGCGATAAATCTTGGCGCGTATTTAGCCGGGGCGGGTAAATCGGTACTCCTGGTGGATTTTGATTCCCAAGCCAACCTCTCAAGCGGCATAGGGGTAAAGTCCGCGAAGCCTGGGGTATACGAGCTTCTTTCGGGAGCCGCGCCGCTGGATCAGGTGATGAGAAAAACCGCCATTCCCGCCCTGCATGTCATTCCCGCCAACATCGATCTTTCCGGCGCGGCGGTAGAACTCATCGATCAAAAGGAACGGGAATACTTTCTGAAAAAAGCCCTGATGCCCCTGCGGAACCGGTACGACTACATCTTCATCGACTGCCCCCCCTCCTTGGGCATACTCACCCTGAACGGCCTCATCGCCGCCGACGCGGCCCTGATACCCATGCAGTGCGAATACTTCGCCATGGAGGGGCTGTCCCTCCTCTTCAAGACCATCAGGCGTATCCAGAAGCACCTGAATCCTTCCCTGGTCATCGGGGGCATCTTCTTCACTATGTACGATCAGCGTACCCGGCTGGCCCAGGAAGTAGTGAAGCAGGTAAGCGCCTACTTCCGGGACGCGGTCTTTTCCACGATTATTCCCCGGAACGTGCGGCTTTCCGAAGCCCCGTCTCACGGCATAGCCATTTCCCAGTACGATCCCCTGTGTTCAGGCGCCAAAGCCTATCAGAGCCTTGCTGTGGAACTCCTCAAGCGGGGTAAACCGGTTTCGGGTGGAAGCCCCGCCCATCCGGCCAACTCCGGCGGGGAGGTTAACCATGGCGCCTAAACTCAGACTCGGCAAGGGCCTTGACGCCCTATTGCCCATGGACGAAGCGCCGCCTTCTTTGGATTTCCCCGTTTCCGATGCGGAGGGCATCAATGGGGATGGGGAAGTCGTCACTATGGACGGCGGCGCGAACGCCGGAGGAACCGGGGCGGACATGCCCGTAGCCGGTACGGGTCCGGTGTTTATTCCCCTGGACAAGCTCAGCGCCAATCCCAGCCAGCCCCGGAAAAACTTTGACGCGGAAGCCTTGCGGGACCTGGCGGACTCCATCCGGGAACACGGGGTCATCCAGCCTTTGCTGGTCGAAGAAGCCGGGGACGGCGCCTACATCATCATAGCCGGGGAACGCCGGAGCCGGGCCGCCCGCATGGCCGGCCTTACGGAGGTCCCGGCGCTCATCCGCTCCTACACCGATGAACAGCGCATGGAAATCTCCCTCATCGAGAACATCCAGCGGGCGGATCTCAATCCGGTGGAAGAAGCCACGGCCTACCGTCAGCTTATGGACCTGACCGGCCTTTCCCAAGACGAAGTGGCCGTCCGGGTCGGCAAGAACCGGGCCACCGTCGCCAACACGTTGCGCCTCTTAAAGCTCCCCCAGGCCATGTTGCAAGCCCTGCGGGACGGCGGCCTCTCCCCCGGACATGGCCGGGCGCTGCTCTCTATTACCGATCCCCTGGCCCGGGAAACCCTCTTCCGGGAGATTATGAGCCGGGGCATCTCGGTCCGGGAAGCGGAAAAGCGGGCGGGACAGATCAACTCCCCGGAAACCCGCGTTCAGTCCGGGGGTTCCCCAAAAGCAGGAGACAAGGCCGCCCTTGGCAAGCCCCGGCGCGACGCGGAACTGGCCGCCATAGAACAGCAATTCATTGATGTCCTGGGAACCAAAGTTACCATTGACGGGGGCCTGAAAAAAGGCAAAATTCACATTGACTATTATTCCATGGAGGATCTGGACCGGCTGCTGGAAATCCTGAAAAAGCCGGAGGGCGCGGGTTCCGGATCCGCCGCGCCGATGGACGTATAACGGGACCTCAAGCATCTGACGGCCAGGGTCGAATTTTCAGGCACCGATATGGTACGCAAGGGTTATGAACCCTCGCGCGCCATACCAACTCCTAAGCGTTTGCAGTCCGCCCTTACGCCCACTTAACAAAGCCCGTGCGGTAGGGGTGTACCAGGGCCTTGTGCTGGGGAAGGATACGGACCGTATGGCCTTGCCAGCCGGTGTCTATACATTCGACTTTGACGTGGAAACGGTACAGGTCCCCTTCCTGGCCGGCAAATTTCATCTCCGACAAGCGGGCGTTCACGATCTCCCGTGTCTGGGTCGATACAGCGCCGTGATACAGCTCAATACGGAGTTCTTCGGGAGACAGGGGCCCTAATTCGAGGAAGGCCGTTACCGAGAGGGGATCCTCCCGTTGCATCACCGGCTTCGCGTTGGATTCAATCCTGACAATCTTGAGGGAGTCCCAAGCGTGCTTCAACTTGTTGAGGTATGCGGCAAGGGATTTTGCCTCGGTATAATCGTCTTTGGTCATGCGGCGGTAGTTTTCAAGGGCCGGGAAATAGAATTTGTTGGAATAATCCATGAGCATACGGTGGCTGGACATGGACTGCCCTATGGTCCGCATACAGCGCTTCATCCGCCGTATCCATTCCCGAGGAAGCCCGTCCCGGCCCCGCTGATAAAACAGGGGAATGATCTCCCGCTCTAACAGGTCGTAGAGGGCCTTGCTTTCAACCTCGTCCTGTAGATTCATGTCCTCGTATTCTTCGCCCCGGCCTATGGCCCAGCCGATTTCCGGGTCGTAGGCCTCGTCCCACCAGCCGTCCAGGACGGAACAGTTGAGCACCCCGTTCATGGAGGCTTTCATGCCGCTGGTACCGGAGGCTTCCAGGGGCCGCCGGGGAGTGTTGAGCCACAGGTCCGCTCCCGCGGTAAGGTAATGGGCCATAGCCATGTCGTAATTTTCCAGGAAGATGATGCGGCTTTCCACATCGTACTGCTCGGCAAAGTGGATGATGCTCTTGATGAGTTCCTTGCCGGGTATGTCCATGGGGTGAGCTTTCCCGGCAAAGATGAGCTGAATGGGCCGCTCCTTGTCTTTCAGCAGCCGGATCAGCCGTTCCGGGTCCCGGAGCAGGAGGTTCCCCCGCTTGTAGGTGGCAAAACGGCGGGCAAAGGCCAGGGTCAGGGCGTAAGGCGACAGGGCGTCTTCGGCCTGCTGGATGCGGCGTTCCACCGCACCGTTGCGCTTCAGGTTTTCCCGGATGCGCTCCCGTGCAAAGGCCACCAGCCGTTCCCGGCGGCGTTCATGGGTACGCCAGAGTTCCTCGTCGGAAATCCGTTCCATGCGGTCCCATATCGCCAGGTCCGTCGGTTCATCGTAGAAATGCGGGCCAAAATACCGGTCCAGAAGATCGCTCATGTTGTTGGATACCCAGGTCCGGGGATGAACCCCGTTGGTTACATGTCCAATGGGGATCTCGTCCATAGGAAGGCTGGGCCAGAGGCCCTTCCACATCTTCCGGGAAACCACGCCGTGAAGTGCGGAAACCCCGTTGGCATAAGCCGCCAGCTTCAGGGCCAGGATAGTCATACAGAAACTTTCGTGATCATCGTAGGCATGTTCCCGGCCTAAACTGAGGAAATCGTACCAGGAAATGCCCAGGAGCTGGGTCCAGGACCGGAAGTATTTCTCCATGAGGGCGATGTCAAACCGCTCGTTTCCTGCGGGAACCGGGGTATGGGTGGTAAAGATATTGGTAGGCCACACCGCTTCTCGTGCTTCCTCGAAGGTGAAACCCCTTTCGGTCATGATTTCCCGAATCCGTTCCAGCCCCAGGAACGCCGCATGACCCTCGTTCATGTGGGTCGCCGCGGGATTGATGCCCAGCGCGCGGAGCGCCCGGATTCCCCCTACGCCCAGGAGTATCTCCTGCTGAATACGGATTTCCTTGTCCCCGCCGTACAGCGCGGAAGTGATGTTCCGGAAGTCCTGGGGATTATCGTCAACATTAGTATCCAGCAGGTAGAGGGAAGAACGGCCAACCTTGACCTCCCATATCTGGGCCACCGCCTGCCGCCCGGCCAAATCAATGGAAATCTTTATAGGATTCCCCGACGCATCGGTTCTCAGTTCTACCGGCATGTTGTACCAGTCGTTTTCGGGGTAACTCTCCTGCTGGAACCCGTCGGCGTTGAGGTATTGCCGGAAGTAACCCTGGCGGTACAGAAGCCCTATGCCCACCAGGGGCAACCCCATATCGGAAGAGGTCTTCATGTGATCCCCGGAAAGCATACCCAGGCCGCCGGAATAGATGGGCAGGGAAACGTCCATGCCGTATTCCATAGAAAAATAGGCCACGACTTCTTGCATTGAACCCCGGTACCAGGTTTCACCTTTCTTGTATTTCAGGAAGCGTTCATAAACTTCTTTCAAGGCCGCTAAATAGGAATCATCCTGGGCGGCCTCCGCAAGCCGTTCCTGACTCACCCTCCCTAATGTCCGTACCGGACTTTGTTGGGACTGGAGCCACGCGTCATAATCCAGGCGAATAAAAAGCTCAACAGCGTCAAAATTCCAGGAAAGCCAGAGATTCCGCGCAATCTCTTCCAGGGGTTTCAGGGAATCAGGCAGCTTAGGTTTAACTGTATAAGTTGAAAGATTCATACTACCAGCTTATGCCCCGCCGGGGGTTATGTCAATGCGCGGCTTCCCCCTCCTTTCAACT
Organism: Treponema sp.; assembly: GCA_031259515.1. Classification (GTDB taxonomy): domain Bacteria; phylum Spirochaetota; class Spirochaetia; order Treponematales; family Breznakiellaceae; genus JAIRLK01. Next base: position 14,940 of record JAIRLK010000052.1, read on the forward strand.
TTCAACGCAGCCGGAACCTATCTGAAAGCTCCTTGAGGTGGCTGCCTATGAAGATGGCGCCGTATACGGTAACCACCACGCCTATGGTGATGCCCAGAGGGAGCAGGAAAGAAGACCCCTGGGCGGCGGTAAAGCTGATAAAATCCATGCCCATAAAGGAAGCGGCCTGGGAAAAGAGGATGATGAGGCCGGTTGCCACCCAGCCGCCAAAGGGGACTTCCGGGGTGGGGCCTTCCTCTTCAAAGGGCATGTCGGCGCTCAGGTCGAACACTTCGGAGCGGATGCGATCCATGATAGAATCGGCGATGAAGGCGGGGGGAACAGGCAGAAAGCCGGTCCGCAACATATCCCGAACAGCTTCCAGGCGGAGCGTCTTCTCGGCGCACCGGGGGCAAAGGACTATATGTACGGCAATCTGTAAACGATTCCACAGGGAAAGCGTCTCCTGGCCGTCAAATTCGTAAATTTTATCTACCAGAGTAGTACATTTCATTCTATACCTCCTTATGTATAAGCCTCCAGCTTGTCCCGAAGCAACTTTTTTGCCCGGAACACATGGGATTTGATGGTGTTAACCGGGAATCCGGTTATCGCCTCGATCTCTTGATAGGACCGGTCATAGAAGAAGAACAGGTCCACGCAGGTCCTATACCGCTCCGGCAGGTCCTGCACCGCTTCCAGAACCGCGTCCCTGACGGCGCCGCGCAACGCGTTCTGTTCCGGGGTGTCTCCGTCTGCCACGGAGTTTTCCTCGGCAAGACTCCGGTACTCCCGCCGCCGGTTCACGCCGTTGACCGCCGTGTTGTAGGCGATAGTATACAGCCAGGTGGAAAACCGGGACCGCCCCTCAAACCGGGCAAGGTTCCTGAAGGCCTTTAGAAAGACCTCCTGGGTAAAATCCGCGGCATCCTCGGCGTTGCGGAAAAAACTCACGCCCATCCCGTACACCGCCCGCTCGTGGCGATGTACCAAAACCCGGAACTTTTCCTTCTGTCCCGAAAGGATCTGGGCGATGATCAGGCAGTCGTCCGCGCCCATCTGATCGTTCACGATCAGCGGTTCATCCACAGCATCCGCCGGTTACGCGGGTTTTTCGCCACGCCGTATCCCGTAATAAACCAAAAGCCCTATGCCAATAGAGAGGGGGATAATACCGCCCAATAGGCCATAATTCCTTCCCTGAACCAGAGCCAGAAAAATGGTCAAACTAAACCCCACGCAGGCCAGCAGTAACCCCGCAAGCAGGCTGAAAGAAGCCATATCAAAATCGGGCTTATCATAGCGCCCCGTTTTAATGAGCAGAACTCTGCGGCGGTGATTCCAGAGTAAGTAGAAAAACACCACCACCGATCCCATCACAATGCCTACAATGGGAATAAGCGCGATGATGATTTGAACAGCCATGAAACACAACTCCTTATCATGGGTATTTAAGATACCCTCACTATACCCGCTAACCGGTAATCCTGTCTACATTTTGACACAACAGGGGTAAAATAGTTGCGGATCATAGCCGCCGGTGAAAGAAGCTGCCGGAGAAGCTGGCAGGGCTTGCCTCACCAGCGTATCACAATCGTATATTGAAAAAAGAAAAACCAACCGGTATAAATTGATATACTATGGACGTGGAGCGGAAAGGATACCCATGAAGAAGACACTGGTGATTATGGTTCTCTTGATTATGACTGCCGGGGGGATTTTTGCCCAAGGTGTAAACAGCCACGAAGCGCCGGCGGCGAAAAACGGGATATCCGGGCAGATAAGTCCTCTGAGCCTTGGTAATCAAATGGCAGAAGGCAGGATGACGGCCCAGACGCTGACCCTTTTGGGTATCGGCATTCAATACGAAAGAAGGCTTACCCCAAAATTTTCAGCCGGCGGCGCCGCATATTTTAGCTCCGCGTTTCATGTATACTCCGAAGCGGGCGTAAAGGGGATTGGGCGTTTTTATCCCAAGCAGGACGTTTTTTTCGTGGAAATGGGGTTGGGATTCGGCCTCCAAACCGGGGTCTGGCTGCCCGTATTGACCGGACTGCTGCTGGAACCGGGCATTGGCTGGAAAATTGACGCGGGGGCGCCCGGCGGTTTTTTCATCGAACCGTTTGTATCGCTGCCGGTCGTTCTTGGGGCATATCGGTACCGGGACGGCAGCGCTCACTTTGCCGCGGGCGTCAGCGTCAAATCTTCTTTCGGTATAGGTTATGCTTTTTAAGAGCGGCTCACAACATAACGTTTGATACGGAGGATACTCATGAAAAAGGCTTTATGGGTGGTTTTATTGTTTTGCGGCGGCCTCCTGGTATACGCCCAGGACATCGCCGCGCCGGGAAACGGCGGAGAACCAGCCCCGTTCAAGATGAACGCCGTTCAGGATGAACCGGGACAGGCGGCTATGGCCCTGCCGGATAATTTTACAACCAGCCAACGCTGGGGAACCTGGGCGCTTAATCAGTTTGTACTCGGCGGCCTGGGGTCCTACGTAATCATGCATGATTGGGTCGGGGGTTCGATCATGCTGGGCCTTCAGGTTACCGGAACTATTTTTATGACCCGGAGCTTCTCGTATTTTATGCGGTTTTTCTTCGAGGATATCTGGACCCTTGACGAAAACAAGCTAAACGCAGACTCACGGCGGATGACCACGCTGTTTTCCCTCGGTTTTGCCTGCTGGCTGGCGAACGCGATATTCAATATTGTCCGGTCCGCCGCCTACGACAAACCCGCGCCAAAACTGGCGAAAGGATTTGAGCCGGGCAGGTTAAACATCGCGGTACTGCCTGGGGAAAACGGCTTTACCGGTGAAACGGTACAGGTTTCGTATACCCTGCGTTTTTGAATCCCCTTAGAGCCTGTTGCAACAGTTCCCCCCGGACCGCGGCGGCAAAGCCCCGCCGCATCCTACCCGGCAAACGCCTTCTTGAGCAGGTCCAAATCCAGTCCGGGATAGACGGGAAACCGGTCCAGCAGCTTCTTCACCCGGTCCAGGGCTTCGGCCTTGGCCCCTTCTTCAATCACATACTTTGCCTTGCTCTTTTTAACCGCGTCGCGGGCGTCGGGAGCGGGTTTGGTGTTTTTCAGCACCAGGGCGATAACCCCGCCGAGTTCTTCCATTTCGGCCCTGCCCATCCCCAGGGTGGTAACCGCCGCGCCGCCTATGCGCAGGCCCGATGTATACCAGGGACCGTTGGGGTCGAAGGGAAGGCTGTTCCGGTTCAGGGTGATATGCGCTTCATGGAGGGCGCTTTCAGCCTGGCGGCCGGTGATGCCCAAGGGCCGCACGTTCACCAAAAGAAGGTGGTTGTCCGTACCGCCGGTAAGAACCTCAAGACCGTTTTGGATGCACGAAGCGGCCAGGGCCTGGGTGTTTTCCACGACGCGCCGGGCATAGTCCCGAAACTCCGGCTTCCCGGCCTCCCGGAAGGCCACGGCTTTGGCGGCGATAACATGGGGCAGGGGGCCGCCCATGGTAAGCGGACACCCCTTATCCAGGGCCTCGGCAAACTCGGCGGTAGCGAGGATCAGGCCGGCCCGGGGACCCCGCAGGGTCTTGTGAGTCGTGCTGGTTACCACATGGGCGTGGGGAACCGGGTCGTAGTCCCCGGTAAAAACCTTACCCGCCACGAGGCCGGCAAAGTGGGCCATGTCCACCATGAACACGGCCCCCACGCGGTCGGCGATTTCCCGCATCCGCTTAAAGTTGATCTTCCGGGGATAGGCGGAATATCCGGCAAGCAGGATGAAGGGCCGCACTTCCTGAGCCTGCCCTTCGATGGCATCATAATCCAGCAGCCCGGTTTCTTTGGATACCCCATAGCCGTACACATCGAACATCCGGGCGGAAACATTGTACCGGTACCCGTGGGTCAGATGGCCCCCGGAGTAATAGTCCTGTCCCAACAGGCGCTGGTTCCCCAGCTCCCCCTTGAGTTCCTTCCATTGGGCATCGGTGAGTTTATAGAGGTTGGTCTCCCCGTACCGGGCCAGCGCGGGGGCTTCAATACGGGCGGTGAGGATGGCCCAGTACGCCAGCAGGTTGGCGTCCGCCCCGCAGTGAGGCTGGACATTGGCGTATTCGGCGCCAAAGACCCGGCGGGCTTCTTCGGCGGCCAGGGACTCTATGGCGTCAACCTGCTCGTTGCCCGCGTAGAACCGGCGGCCAGGCATCCCCTCGGCGTATTTGTCGGTAAGGAGGTTCCCCATAGCAAGCTGTACGGCCAGAGAGCAGTAATTTTCGCTGGCGATCAGCTTGACTCGCCTCCGCTGGTTTTCAAGCTCCCGGACGATGGAACCGGCGATTTCCGGGGCGGTCCCGGCGGTTTCCCAGAGGTTACAAAGATACGCAAGAAGGCCGGTATCCACCTTTTCGGGGGGGGTAGCGGCAAGATAGGCGGTTATAGGATTGATATTCATGGGTTCAGCATAACCGGAGCAACCTGCGGGCTTCAAGGGGGAGTTCAGAGCTTCCAGCAATTTTACATTTAGAAACACATTTTTATGAATTTGAAGAATTTGAACGCATGTGCAACACGAAGCACTCAATCCGGGCTATCCGCTCCAATCTTTTGACTGTGCCAAATGGATTTCCCCGGTTATCCCTTGCACAGGCACCTTGGCCAGCAATGATAGGCCGACAAAGGTAAACTTCCCTGCCTGTCTACACGGCATAGTCAACACCCCGGAGCAAAGAAAGAGTGCGGCGCCCCTTAGAGCAGTGCCTTCTAACGGCTGAATTGTGGTCAGCCAGAGAATCTTTGTTCCCCTTTCGCTATTGACCGCTGCCCCCCAGGGTCATCGCCCAGGACGAACATCAGAAACGCTTCCCAGCTCTCATGCAGAAAACGCCGAAACGAAAACCTCAACCCCTCGAAAAAGGTCTCCCGCCTCCCAAAGGACCCCCAGGTCTTCTGATATTCCTCCTCCAGAAGCAGCATCAGAGCGTGCAGTAAAAACCCCAGGAGATTTAACACCGCGTATATCTCTCCGGCGTGGTTCTTCCCATGCCCGTTGGAAACTTCGTTTCCACATTGTGTTCCAGATTGTATCCCCGGTTCTTCAGCACATTGTTGTGCTCCCTCTCTATCTTC